>CAYRJS010000055.1:312-12580 GCA_964424535.1 uncultured Aquimonas sp. | reverse complement strand
TTTCGACTTTGACCTTGTCACCGGTCAGGATGCGGATGTAGTTCTTGCGCATGCGTCCGGAGATATGCGCGGTCACGACGTGGCCGTTCTCCAGTTGCACGCGGAACATGGTGTTGGGCAGGGTTTCAAGCACCGAGCCCTCCATTTCTATGGAATCGTCTTTGGACATTCGTGGTCGGGTCAGAAGAGTGGTGGACGAAAAAGCATCCACCATTTTGCCACGAAACTGCAGGCTGCGTCACCTTGCCTGAAATGACCGACGCTTGCCTGGGCTATCGCGGCGGCGTGCCGAAGGTTCGATCGGCCCTTATACTGAGCACTATTCCGTGTCTTGCAATGGACCTTGTGCCCAATGAGTACCATCACCACCGTTCACGCCCGTGAAATCCTGGATTCACGCGGCAATCCCACGCTTGAAGCCGAGGTGACCCTGGCCGATGGCAGCTTTGGCCGGGCGGCCGTGCCTTCGGGCGCATCCACTGGTACTCGCGAGGCGCTGGAATTGCGCGATGGCGACAAGACCCGTTACCTGGGCAAAGGCGTGCGCAAGGCCGTGGCCAACGTCAACCAGACCATTGCTCCGATGCTGACAGGATGGGACGCTGCTGATCAAGCCGGCCTGGATGCGCGTCTGATCGAACTGGACGGCACCGAAACCAAATCCAACCTCGGCGCCAACGCCACCTTGGCCGTATCCCTGGCCAATGCCCATGCCCAGGCGGCGTCGCAAGGTCTGCCTTTGTGGCGGCACCTGGCTCAAGGACGTGAAGCCTCGCTGCCGCTGCCGATGATGAACATCATCAATGGCGGAGCCCACGCCGACAACAACGTGGACGTGCAGGAATTCATGGTTCTGCCGGTGGGCTTCAAGTCCTTTTCCGAAGCCTTGCGCGCCGGTACGGAAATCTTCCACACCCTCAAATCCGTGCTCAAGGGACGCGGCTTGTCGACGGCCGTAGGCGATGAGGGTGGCTTTGCCCCGGACCTGAGCTCCAATGTCGAAGCCATCGAAACCATCATGGAAGCGGTGAACCGGGCCGGTTTTCGCCTCGGTGATGAAATCCTGCTGGGCCTGGATGTGGCCAGTTCGGAATTTCATGAAAACGGCAAGTACACGCTGACCGGTGAAGGCAAGCGGCTTTCCTCGGCCCAGTTCGTGGAGTTTCTGGCCGACTGGGCCCGCCAATACCCGATCATCACCATCGAGGACGGCATGGCCGAGGACGATTGGGAAGGCTGGGACCTCTTGACCCGAACCCTGGGTGATTCGGTGCAACTGGTGGGCGATGATCTGTTCGTCACCAATCCGCGCATCTTCCGCGAAGGCATCGACAAGAACATCGGCAATGCCATCCTGATCAAGGTCAACCAGATCGGCACGTTGAGCGAAACCCTGGAAGCCATCCGCATGGCCGACGCCAATCGCTATGCCGCGATCGTGTCGCATCGCTCCGGGGAAACCTGCGACACCACCATTGCTGATATCGCCGTGGCCACCAGCGTCACCCAGATCAAGACCGGTTCGCTGTGCCGCTCTGATCGGGTCGCCAAGTACAACCAGTTGCTGCGCATCGAGGAAGCCTTGGGTGCGGCGGCGCGGTATGTTGGCCGCGACGCTTTTGTCAGTCTGCCGGCGCGCTGAATTCCCCGAACATGGCGCGCCTTGTCGCTATCGTCTTGCTGATCCTCCTGATCATTTCGCTGCAGGTGAAGTACTGGGTTGGCAGTGGCGGGGTGCGTGAAGTGGAGGCCTTGCGCGCGCGCGTGGAAGCGCAGGCGCAGGAAAATGCCGAACTGGAACGTCGCAATGCGCTATTGGCGGCAGAAGTGGAAGACCTGCGCGCCGGCAAGGCTGCCCTGGAAGAGCGCGCCCGTTCCGAACTGGGCATGATCAAGCCGGGAGAAACCTATTACCGGGTGGTGGAGCCAGCCAACGAAGCCGCCTCAACTGCCCGTTCCAACCCCGGGCCGGGGCAATGAACCAGGCCGTACTGAGCGCAGTAATGCGCAGCACGCCCGAGGATTTCGTGGTCGAGGAAGCACTCGGCTTTGAACCCACCGGGCAGGGCGAACACCTGTTCATGCAGGTGGAAAAACGCGAAGCCAATACCGCCTGGGTGGCCGAGCAACTGGCGCGTTGGGCCGGTGTGCACGAATCCGCCGTCGGCTATGCCGGCTTGAAGGATCGTCACGCCGTAACCCGACAGGCGTTTACCCTGCATCTGCCCGGCCGCGAAGCTCCGGCCCTGGACACCTTGGCCATCGAGGGCGTGCGGGTGCTGTCGTGTACGCGGCATCAGCGCAAATTGCCGCGCGGAGCCCTGCAGGGCAACCGCTTTGCCTTGACCTTGCGCCAATTGCAGGGCGAACCCGATGCGATCCAGGCTCGTCTGGAACAGATCGCCAAGGAAGGCGTGCCCAATCGTTTTGGGCGTCAGCGCTTTGGCCATGGTGGCGGCAATGTGGCGTCCGCCCGGGCCTTGTTCAAAGGTCGGCGGGCATCGCGTGCGCAACGCTCGATCTATCTGTCGGCGGCACGGGCCGAACTGTTCAATCGCATTCTTGATCAGCGCATCGCCTTGGGAACCTGGAATACGGCCATGGCGGGCGAGGTTTTCATGCTCGATGGCAGCCACAGCGTGTTCGGGCCTGTCGCTCTGGATGAAACCTTGACGCAGCGCCTGGCCCATCACGATATCCATCCGACGGGCGCTCTGTGGGGTGTCGGTCCCTTGCGCAGCACCGAGGCTGTTGCGGAACTGGAAACGGCTGTGGCTGCCGCCGATACGGAATTGTCCGAAGGCCTGGCCCGGGCCGGACTGAAGCAGGAACGTCGGGCCTTGCGTGTGGCCGTGCGCCAGTTGCAGTGGACCATCGACAACGACCAGATGCACCTGAGCTTTTCCCTGCCGGCTGGCAGTTATGCCACGGCGGTACTGGACGCTCTGGGTGAGGTGCACGATCGCAAGGACGCGACATGAACACGCCACACACTCCGTCCTTGTTTGCATCCACCGCCGCCCAGGCGCCCTTGGCTGAGCGCATGCGTCCGCGCACCCTGGCCGAAATGGTGGGACAGCGACGTCTGCTGGATGAGGATTCGGCCCTGCGTCAGGCGATTGAAGCCGGACGGGTCCACTCCATGATCCTGTGGGGGCCGCCAGGATGCGGCAAAACCACCCTGGCGCTGTTGTTGGCGCATTACGCGAAGGCTCGTTTCGAGGCCATTTCGGCGGTACTGGCGGGCTTGCCGCAGGTGCGCAAGGTGCTGGAAGAAGCCGCCAAGCTGTTTGCCACCGGCGAGCGCACGGTGTTGTTCGTGGACGAGGTGCATCGCTTCAACAAGGTGCAGCAGGACGCTTTCCTGCCCTATATCGAGCGTGGCCAGATCGTGTTTGTCGGGGCCACCACGGAAAACCCCAGTTTCGAGCTGAATTCGGCCTTGTTGTCGCGTTGCCGCGTGCATGTCATGGAAGCGCTGGCGGCCGAGGACATCATTGCTGCCCTGCAACGCGCCCTGGACGATGGCGAACAGGGCCTGGGCGGGCAGGGCCTGCGCATCAGCGAGGACAATCTCGGCCTGATCGCCCAGGCCGCCGATGGCGATGTTCGCCGTGCCCTGACCCTTTTGGAAATTGCTGCCGAACTGGCGCTGGGCGAGGGCGGCGAGATCACCTCGGCGCTGCTGGTGCAGGTGCTGGCCGACCGTACCCGGCGTTTCGACAAGCAGGGCGAGCAGTTCTACGACCAGATCTCGGCCCTGCACAAGTCGGTGCGCAGCTCCAACCCGGATGCGGCCCTGTACTGGCTGTGCCGGATGCTCGATGGCGGTTGCGATCCGATCTATCTGGCGCGCCGGATCACGCGCATGGCGGTGGAAGACATTGGCCTGGCCGATCCACGGGCCCTGCCCATGGCCATCAATGCCTGGGATACCTACGATCGCCTGGGCAGTCCCGAAGGCGAATTGGCCCTGGCCCAGGTGGTGATCTATCTGGCCTCCACGGCCAAATCCAATGCCGGCTACATGGCCTACAACACTGCTCGCGCCGATGTACGCGAACTGGGTACCCAGCCGGTGCCCATGCACCTGCGCAATGCCCCGACCCGGCTGATGAAAGAGCTGGGCTATGGTCAGGATTACCAGTACGACCACCACCTCGAAGGCGGCGTGGCTCTGGACCAGACCTGCTTTCCCGACGGCATGGGCGAGCGCGTGTATTACCGCCCGGTGGAACGCGGCATGGAAATCCGCCTGAAGGAAAAACTCGATGCCCTGCGCCAGGCCCGCAGGCAGGCCCGGGGCAAGAAGTAGTGAGCTTGCTCTGGCAGCAACTGCTGGTTGTCGCTGCCGGCGGCGCCCTGGGTTCGGTCGGACGATTTCTCACCAGTGAATGGCTGACACGCATCGCCGGCAAGGGATTTCCCTGGGGTACGTTGAGCGTCAACCTGCTTGGTAGCCTGCTGGCCGGCCTGCTGTTCGCCTGGCTGGCCGGGCGCGAAGGCAGCGCGGCCTGGCTGCGTCTATTGTTGATGGTTGGCGTGCTGGGCGGCTTTACCACCTGGTCGAGTTTCGCCCTGGAGGCCTTGCTGCTCGAACGCGGCAACGGTTTCGGCCTGGCTGGTGCCTACGTTCTGGCCAGCTTGATCGGCGGCCTGTTGCTGGTCTGGCTGGGCTTGCGTCTGGGTGTTGCCTTGCGTCCGTAATCACGTCGTCGTGGTTACAGAACCGTGACAGACTTTGTCGATTTCAGGCATGATGCAGGCACCACAACAACGCGAGGAAGCAGCATCATGGATTGGGGAAAGTTCCTGTTGTCATTCGAAGGCCGGATCAGCCGCAAGGCCTTCTGGCTGTTCACCCTGGCCGTCATCGTGCTCTACGTGATCGCCATGGGCGTCATGTTCAGTGGGACCGACATGGCCTCGGGTGTGGCACCATCGATCCCGATCTGGTACTGGATCATGGTTCTGGTTCTGCTATGGCCCTCGCTGGCCGTACAGGCCAAGCGCTGGCATGACCAGGACAAATCGGCCTGGTGGATCCTGATTGGACTGGTGCCTTTCGTGGGTGGTTTGATCGTGCTGATCATGTGCGGCTTTATTGCCGGTTCGCCCGGTCCCAATCGCTTTGGCGCAGGACCGATGGCATAAATAAAATGCCGTGAGTCTGCATCGCCCGGGCCAGCAATGGTCCGGGCGATTTTCATGTGGGTTCGACGGGAGCAGGCCGACGTCGGTTCATCCACCAGCCCATGCCGCAGATGGCAATGACCAGGATCGTGTCGAAACCGTAACGCACCCAAGGGTGGGGATCGAACCAGGCACTGACGAGGCCGTCATGGGTGATCATGCGTCCGGCCGTGATGGCGATGGCGGCGGCACCGATATACATGATGATGGGATAGCGCTCGATCAGCTTGAGGATCAGGGTCGATCCCCACACCACCAGCGGAACGCTCACCAGCAAGCCGATGATGACCAGGCCCAGGTGCCCACCGGAAGCGCCGGCAATGGCCAGGACATTGTCCATGCCCATCAGGGCATCGGCGATGATGATGGTGCGCAAGGCCGACCAGAAGGTATTGCCGGCATGGATCTCGTGGCTATCTTCAGGCTGCGGGCGCAACAGGCTCCAGGCGATGGGCAGCAGCAGCACACCACCGGCCAGCATCACACCGGGCAACTGGAACAGCAGGACAACGGCGGCGGTCAGGGCAAAGCGCACCGCGACGGCACCGAAAGCCCCCCAGAACACGGCCTTTTTCTGCTGCGCGTGGGGCAGGCGGCTGGCGGCCATCGCGATCACGATGGCGTTGTCGCCGGCCAGAACGAGATCGAGCAGGATGATTGCGAACAGGTCTGAAAGCTGCTCGGTACCGGGCAGCAACATCTAGCGACCTGCCGCGTGCATGAAGGACCGAGAATGAGGATGATGGCGTGATCTGCAGTGTCGCCAAGATCCCGGTGGCGAATCCATCGCGGGTTGGCAGATCGTCAAAAAGCTGTGCTTGCGCATCCGGTTTTCGCTTTGGTTTCCACACGCCGGGTCGGCCCCGGGCAAAGTGTACTGCGCATCCCCGCCTTCGTGGGATTGATCCTGCCATTCGCGAGAACCGCGGATTCGGGAAACCTCTTGTTGTGACAGCTCGGCTACAATGTCGGGCTGTCTTTTCCTGAATGCGAGAGTTGCCATGAGTAGCCATGACATCCGTTCCGCCGTGCGTCCCGATCCCGACCAGCCCATGGTCGATGTTGCCGACTATGTGATTGATTACACGATTGATTCCGTCGAAGCTTACGACACGGCGCGGTACATGCTGCTCGATTCCATGGCCACGGCCATGATGGCGATGAAGTTTCCCGAGTGCGTCAAGCATCTGGGCCCGGTGGTGCCGGGAGCTGTCATGCACGGTGGCTCGCGGGTTCCGGGCACCAGCCATGAACTGGATCCGGTTCAGGCCGCTTTTGCCATCGGCACCCAGATCCGCTGGCTGGATTTCAATGACACCTGGCTGGCGGCCGAATGGGGCCATCCTTCCGACAACCTGGGCACCGTGCTGGGTCTGGGTGACTGGCTGAGCCGCAAGGCCGTGCGCGAAGGCGGCAAGCCCCTGAGCGTGCGTGATGCCTTGGGTTTTGCCATCAAGGCCCATGAAATCCAGGGCTGCTACGCGCTCAAGAACAGTTTCAACCGGGCCGGCATGGACCACGTCATCCTTGTGCGCCTGGCCTCCACCGCCGTGGCCACGCAGATGCTGGGCGGCAACAAGGATCAGGTCATCACCGCGCTGTCACATTCCTGGATCGACAACGGCGTGCTGCGCACCTACCGGCACGCGCCCAATACCGGCCCGCGCAAGAGCTGGGCAGCCGGGGATGCCTGCCGCCGGGCCGTGACCCACGCCATCAATGCCGTGCATCGCGGCGTGGTCGGCTACCCCTCGGCTCTGAGCGCCAAGACCTGGGGTTTCTACGATGTCGCCTTCAAGGGCCAGGCCTTCGAGTTCGAGCGCCCGTTTGGCAGCTACGTGATGGAAAACGTCCTGTTCAAGATCAGCTACCCGGCCGAATTCCACGCCCAGACCGCGGTGGAATGTGCCATGACCCTGCATCCGCAGGTCGGCGATCGTCTCGATCAGATCGAAAAGATCGTGATCGAAACCCAGGAAGCCGGCTGCCGCATCATCGACAAGACCGGTCCTCTGCACAACTACGCCGACCGCGATCACTGCATCCAGTACATGGTCGCGGTGCCGCTGATCTTCGGCCGCCTGGTGGCCAGCGACTACAACGACGATGTCGCCGCCGACCCGCGCATCGATGCCCTGCGCGAGAAGATGCAGGTGGTGGAGAACCCGCAGTTCACCAAGGATTATTTCGACCCGGACAAGCGCTGGATCGGCAATTCCGTGCAGGTGTTCTTCAAGGATGGCAGCAAGACGGACAAGGTCTCGGTCGATTACCCGATCGGCCACCGCAAGCGTCGGGCCGAGGGTATTCCGGTGCTGCTGAAGAAGTTCGAAGCGGCGATGCGCGAGCAATTCCCGGCCCATCAGGCCGAACGCATCCTTGCCGCTACCGCCGATCCAGCCAAGCTCGATGCCATACCACTGCACCAGTTCATGGATTTGTTCGTGATCTGATTCAGGCGCCAGGACCCTGTCGCGCAATTCCGTGCGGCAGGGTCAGCGGCGGCTGAAAACGCCATTGACGGTGCATAGCCCGATCAGGACCAAACTGATCCCCAGCCATTTCCAGGCCGAAGGCTGCTCGCCCAGGATGATCCAGGCCAGCAACACCCCGACCACGGGCACGCCCAGACTGGAAATACTGGCGACCGTGGCCGACAGGCGCTGGAGCACCAGGCTCCACAGCCACCAGGCCAGGCCCGAGGCCAGTAGCACGGCATAAGCCAGCAGGGCGATAAAGGTCGGCGACCAGTCGATTGTCCGCGCCGGTACCCACAAAGCCAGCAAACCCAAAGGCAGGGCGCCCAGCAACATCTGCCAGGCGGTCAGGTTCAATGGCGAACACGGATGGCGCTGGAACAGGCGCTTGCTCAGGACCGCACCGGCGGCCCAGCCGATGCCACCGCCGATGGCCAGCAGCGTGCTGAGCCAGGTTCCAAGGCCCTGCCAGGGCTCGATGATGCACAGCAGGCCCAACGCAGCCACGGCCACGCCCAACCAGTGCCGTGGCTGCGGGCGTTCGTGCAGCAGTGGCCAGGCCAGCAGGATGGTCCAGAACGGCATGGTGTAGGACAGCAGGGCCACTTGACCGGCGCCGCCGGTGAGCATGGCGCTATGGGCAAGGCCCTGGAACACGGTGGTCTGGCACAAGCCGATCAAGGCCGCAGCCGCCAAGGGGGGTGGCCGCAACGGTACCCGCAATACGGCCATGGCCACGAACAGGCTGGCCGCGCCCAGAAGATAACGCAGGGCGGCAAATTGCAGGGGGCCGGCGTAATCCAGAGCCTGCTTCATCACCACCCAGCTGTAACCCCAAACCAGGATGGTGGCCAGCAAGGCGACAACGGCGCCGCGTGAACTAGTGTGGTGTCTCGCAAATACCATCAAACAATTCCGGTGTCTTTCACTGCGATGCGGCGTTACTCGTCGTCGCCGTAGCACCACTACGACGCCTCCTCGTGCCTTGCCTCGCAGCGAAATCCATCCGGAATTTCATCGCGTTACTTGCGAGACACCACACTAGAAGACGGCATGACAGCGCCTGACGAACGGGGCCGGCAGTGTAGTGGCTGGCGTCAAAACCACGAAATCAGACAGAAGCTCGGGTATCGTGCAGCTAACCATCGGGAGGCAGGCACGCATGTTGATCGAGGTACAACGGGTCGATATCACCACCCTGGCAGTGGATGCCATCGTCAATGCCGCCAATGAAAGACTGCTGGGTGGCGGCGGTGTGGATGGGGCCATCCATCGGGCCGCCGGTCCGCGTTTGCTGGAAGCCTGCCGGGCCTTGCCCGAAGTTCGTCCGGACGTGCGTTGCCCCACTGGCGAAGCCCGGATCACGCCAGGATTTTCCCTGCCGGCCCGATTCGTCATCCATACCGTCGGCCCGGTTTGGCGGGGTGGCGAGTACGACGAACCGGAATTGCTGGCCGCCTGCTACCGCAACAGTCTGGCTCTGGCCCAGGCACAGGGTCTGGAAAGCATCGCCTTTCCGGCCATCAGTTGCGGGGTGTACGGGTATCCGCCCGAATTGGCAGCGGCGGTGGCCGTACAGAGCCTGCACTCAGCCGCTCCGGGCTCGTGCCAGCGCATCGTGCTGTGCGCCCATGATCCGGCCATGCAGCGCATCCTGCTCCAGGCCGTGGAAGATTTTGCCGGGGCAGGGCGGACGCCTTGAAACTTCGACGAGCGGCTATCATGTCGCTTGAGGCCACACTCCGTGGTGCCGCTTTGATTACACAGGAATCCCATGTCTGAAATCCTCGTGCCCGTCTCCTTTGGCGAGTTGCTCGACAAGATCGCCATCTTGCAGATCAAATCCGAACGCATGCGCGATCCGGCCAAGCTCGCCAATGTCCGCAGCGAACTGGAAGCACTGGAACGCACCTGGGCTACGCACCCGGCATCGAAGACTGATATCAGTGACCAGCGGGCACGCTTGAAGGCCGTGAACGAGCGACTGTGGGAAATCGAGGATGACATCCGCGAGCAGGAGCGCTCCCAGACCTTTGCCGCTGAATTCATCCGCCTGGCGCGTTCGGTCTATTTTGAAAACGACGAACGCGCGGCGATCAAGCGCGAAATCAACCAGGCCCTGGGTTCGGCCTATGTCGAGGAAAAATCCTACGCCGACTACGGTACCCGACCCCCGGCCTGACTGGCCAGTTCGGCCACGCAGCGATCCAGGCAATCGATTACTTCGTCGGTTTCGATCAGGTCCATCACCCCGGGAAACTCCACCCGCTTGCCCCATGACAGGGCTTCGGCGGGTTTTTTCAGGAATTGACGCGAGGCCTGGTCGTAGTGGTTGACGCAAAAGCGTCGGTCCGAATACGGGCCACTGCGCTCGGCATCGGTGCAGGCATACAGGCCCACGACCTTGGTGCCCAGAGCGTTGGCGATATGGATCGGGCCGGAATCCGGCCCCAGCAGGATATCGGCACGCTCCAGCAGGGCCATCAACTGTTTCAGGGTATCGCGGCCGACCAGGTCGATGGCCGGTTCGTGCATGGCGGCGAGGATGGCATCGGCGGTTTCCCGTTCCAGCGTGCTGCGACCACCACACAGGACCACGCGATAGCCATGCCGGCGCACCGCATGGTCGGCCACCGCCGCGTAGCGGTCCACCGACCAGTTGCGCAAGCGATGGCTGGAGCAAGGCGACAGCACCAGGATCGGAGCATCGCCAGGTACCTGTTCGGCTGCCCAATCCCGCGCCGCCTGGGGAATTGGCAGACGCCATTCGACCCGGGTCTGGGTGACGCCCAAAGGTTCGGCAAAACGACCCAGCACATCCAGCACGTGCTGGCCGCCGGCGGGAATTCGACGATTGATGACCAGACCATGGCCTTCCTTGCTGCGGGCCCGGTCGTAGCCGATCTTCAAGGGTGCATCCAGGCCGAACGTCAGCAGATTGGCGCGGGCGGCGCGTTGCATCTGCAACACGGCATCGAAGGGGCGTGTGGCCATTTTTTTCCAGAGCTCACGCATGCCGCGCCAACCGGTTTTTTTGTCGTAGACGATGAACTCCACCCCTTCCAGGCCATCCAGCAAGGCGCGCTCGCCCTTGCCGATGATCCAGCTCAGGCGGGTATCGGGCCAGTGCCGCTGCAAGGTGCGCACCAGGGGCACCACGTGGGTGACATCGCCCAGGGCGGACAGGCGCAAAATGGCAATCTGTTGGGGCGGGTCGATTAAACTCAACTTGTTAAACTCATCTCAGACGATCAACGGGACTACCCGGTGCAGGCAAGCCATACCAAGCCAGTGGATGTGAAACGCCAGGCGTTCGCACACGGGAGCATTGTGTTCGACGCGGGCCTGCTGCCACAAGCCACCCTGGCCCTGCGCAATCCCGAAGCCTGGCCCGGAGCGCAGTTGCTCAAGGGACAGGGCGGTCGCGGGGCTGCGGTGCTGGTGGAAGGTTCTTTCGGCAGCGGTATCTTGCGCCATTACCGTCGCGGCGGCTTGGTCGGACGCTGGAACGAGGATGCCTACCTGTATCTGGGCGAGAACCGGGTCCGCAGCTTGCGCGAATTTTCCCTGCTGGCCGAACTGTACCGTCGCGGTTTGCCGGTACCTCGACCGGTCTTTGCCGCCTGGCAACGGCAGGGGCCTTGGTACCGGGCCGATCTTTTGACCTGCCTGATTCCGCAGACGCGCACGCTCGCCACCTGTCTGGGGCAGGCCCAGGACCAGATCTACTGGGAGCGCACCGGGATCATGATCGCTGCCTTCCACCGTCAGGGTGTCTGTCACGCCGATCTCAACGCCCACAATATCCTGGTGGATGCCAATGCCGAGATCTGGCTGATCGATTTTGATCGTGGCGTCCTGCGCCATCCGGCCAGGCGCTGGCAGGATGCCAATCTGGCGCGCTTGCGTCGCTCCCTGGAAAAACTGGGGGTATTTGATTCAAGTCGATGGCGGGCCCTGCTGGAGGCCTATCACGCCAGCCTGCAGGGATCTGACGCATGAGTTCGACCTGGAACCTGCACTGGCTCGGAGTCGGCAACGCCAGTGCCGTGGAATTGGGTTCGGCCAGTGCCGTGCTGGAACGCGATGGCGAACCCATCCTGATGATCGATTGCGGTCAGGAAGCCCTGACCGCTTATCTGGTCCGCTATGGCGAAGCGCCGCGGGCGGTATTCATCACCCATACCCATCTGGACCATGTCGGCGGCATGGAGCGGCTGTTCGTCAAGCTGTATTTCGACTCGCAACGCCGTGGTGATTGCCGCCTGTTCGTGCCCTCGCGCCTGGTGCCCTGGTTGCAACAGCGCATTGCCGATTATCCTGGTGTGCTGGCCGAAGGCGGGGTCAATTACTGGGATGCCTTCCATCTGGTGCCGCATACGCGCGGGTTCTGGCATCAGGACCTGTGGTTTGATGTGTTTGAAGTACGCCACCACGAGCCGGGTACGGCTTTTGGCCTGGGCTTGCGCGGCAGCTTCATCTACACCGGCGATACCCGTCCGATTCCGGAAGTCCTGGCAAATCTGGGCACCGGCCATGAACTGATCGCCCACGATTGCGGTCTGGTTGGCAACCCGTCCCATAGCGGCATCGACGAT
>CAYRJS010000055.1:0-302 GCA_964424535.1 uncultured Aquimonas sp. | reverse complement strand
GCGTGAGTATCCACCGGCCTTGCTGGCCCGTCTGTGGCTCTACCATTACGGCTCCCGGGCCGAGGGCACAGCCTTGCAGCAACGGGGGCAGCGTGTACTGCAGGCGGGGCAGAATCTGGGCTTGACGCCACCGACTGTCCCGACAGCAAGCACGGATGGAGAATTTCATGAAAACTCCGGGCAACTGAGCTAAGGTAATTGTTGATTCATCAACGGTGCCTGCTTCGGGCGGGGACCAACGTCAACAACAGTGGAGATCGAGCATGAGTGACATCGAAAACACCCCGCCGTCAGCACCACCG
>CAYRJS010000054.1:1412-12618 GCA_964424535.1 uncultured Aquimonas sp. | reverse complement strand
TGCTGGAAATCCAGATGCGTGTAGATCTGGGTAGTGGCGATATCGGCGTGGCCCAAAAGTTCCTGCACGGCACGCAGGTCGCCGGAGGATTCCAGCAGGTGGCTGGCACAGGAATGGCGCAACAGATGGGGATACACACGCTTGTCCAGACCTTGACGCTGGGCGATGGCGCGGACCCGTTGCTCGACCTGGTTGCGGCCGATGGCCAGGCCGTCACGACCCTTGAACACGGCTTGATGCGAGCCGGCTGCGCCCAGTGTACGCAGCTTTGACAGGGCTTCGCGAGCCTTGCTGCCCACGGGTACTTCGCGCCATTTGCCACCCTTGCCGTGTACCCGCACCAGGCCTTCTTCCAGATGCAGATTCCCCCAGGTCAGGCCGCACAGTTCGGCCAGGCGCAAACCCGATGAATAGAGCAGTTCCAGCATGGCCCGATCGCGCACGTCCTCGGGCGTGAGGGTTTCAAAATCCAAAAGCCGCGCCACTTCATCGGCATCGAGCACCTGCGGCAGCTTGCGCCGCACCTTGGGTGCGCTCAAGCCGGCTGCCGGACTGGCCTTGAGCACACCTTCACGAATCAAGTCCTCGAACAGGCCTCGGCAGGACGACAGCAGGCGCTGCACGCTGTTGGCCGACAGACCCCGGCGATGCTCGGAGGCCAGAAAGTTCTGCACATGGGTGATTTTCAGCTCGCTCCAGGCCTGGATCGACAAGCCCCGGGCATAGTCGACAAGACGCGACAGATCACGTCGGTAACCGGCCACGGTATTGGGTGAACAGGCACGCTCCACCCGCAGGCGCTCCAGATAATCGATCACGGCCCGGGCCAGCGGGTCGGTCGAATCTGCCAAAGGGCTTGGTGCCTTGACCGTCATGCCGACACTGCCCGGATTACCGACCTACACCTGAAACCGCGCCAATGCGGTATCCACGGCGGCGGCCATCAACTGCAGGAAGAAAGTGCCCATGCCCGGATAGAAGCGATTGGGATCGTCGCTGCCAATCACCAGCACACCCTGGCGACCCAATGGCAGCAAGGCGCTGGATTGCACCTCGCTTGCCTCGGATCCGAACAGGATATCGAGGCGTTCCTGGGGCAAGCGACCACATTGGGGTTCGCCTTTGGCCAGAAAATCGGCAAACGGCGCAAGTTCTGCAGAACCTGAATCGACCACGCGCCACCATGGACTTGCCGGCACACCCTGGCGTGGTCCGGTCAAAAGCAGCCGCACCCAACGACCCTGGAAATCCTCGCGCAAGCTGGCTACCAGCACGCCCAGGGTCGTGGCCAGATCGTTGGCGCGCAACAGGGCCAGGGTGAGCTGGTGGGTGCGCACGGTCAGGCGCTCGTTTTCGTTGGCGTTGGCAAACAACTCCTGCAATCGCCGGTTCAATTCGCGGTTTTTCTCGCGCAGCACATCAAGCTGATAGCTGGCCAACGACGTGGCCGCGCCATTTTCACGCGGCAATTCGACCTGCAGGGCAACATCCGGGAAGTGCAGGAAAAACCTCGGGTGTTCCCGCAGCCACGCGGCAATTTCATCGGCTTCAAGTTCACGTCGTGCCGTCTCGCTCATGCCTGATACGCTCCTTCAAAGACAAATTCTGCCGGTCCGGTCATGCGCATGGACTGGCCGACGCCGGGCCACTCCAGTTGCAGACAACCGCCCGGCAGCTGGACTTGCACCTGCTGCCCAACCCGGCCCCGCCGTGCCAATACCGCCACGGCGGCACAGGCGCCGGAACCACAGGCCAGGGTTTCACCCGCGCCGCGCTCGTAGACCCGCAAGGCGATCGTACCGGCATCCAGCACCTGGGCCACGCCGACATTGCAACTATCGCGAAAGGCGGCATGTTGCTGCAGGCAGCGACCCAGCTTTCCGACATCGGCTTGAGCCAAGTCCGCCACTTCGATCACGGCATGGGGATTACCCATCGATACCGCCCCGAAGCTGATCGTCTTGCCCTCGCACTCCAGCCGATACGGATCGGCCTCGGGCAAGGTCAGGCCAATGGTTGTCGGGGAAAAATCGGGGACGCCCATATCCACGGCGATACCCTCGGCACGCTGCCAGGCCTGGATACGCCCCGCGGGACTATCCAGCACCATGCCACCATCAGAGCCAACGCCGGCTCGCAGCAACCAGGCGACCACGCAGCGTGCGCCATTGCCGCACTGCCCGGCCGGGCTGCCATCGGCATTGAAGATCGCATACGCCGCCACCGCATCCGGGCTGCGCGGGAGATCAATGGTGATGAGCTGGTCAAAGCCGACGCCGCGATGACGATCAGCCATGCGCTTCACCTGTTCCGCAGGCAAGGGCAGCATCCCGGCACGGCGGTCGATGATGACAAAATCGTTGCCGGCCCCGTGCATTTTGGTGAACTGCAGCGCCATGGCCACATTCACGTCGTGGCGGCGGGTGCAGGTCGATCCGGCAGGATCAGTTCGCCCTTGTTGCCACAGGCACAGATCGCCAGAACCAGCAGGCCGAGGATGGCAAAACGCAGCAAGGTCTTCATCGCGACAGTATAAACGGCTTGATCCCGGACACGGCGATTGCTACCGGCAAACGCCGGGATTCCTCAATCCACCAGGGCCTGCATCGCCTCCAGCAATTCGGCAAAGGGCACGGTCTGCTGCGCGCATACCTGCCAGGCTGGCGCGCGTGTTTCGACCGGCTGTTCCAGCCAGTCCCGCCAGACATGAGCCAATGTCCGGGCCTGCTGCCCGAGTCCGTCATGCCCATAACTGCCGGCCGAACCTGCCAGCCGATGCAACAACAAATGCAACTGCGTGGCCAAGGCCACATCGGCTTCCTCATCGCACAGGGCATCAAAAGCCTGACGCAAGGCCGCTTTTTTGGCCGGCATCGAAGCGCGATAGGCGTGTTGGAGCTTTTCCAGTTCGGACATGGTTTCCTCGGATCATCCGCAACATCGTACCGGATCGGATCACGGGCCAACGGATGTCACAAGACAGTTGCCATCCACAGTGCTACTTTCACCTGCCCGTACCCTCTATTTTCGGAGAAATCTCGTGTCCGATCTCGTGCAAACCCTGCTGTCGTCTTTTGACGCCAATTCGGTCAAGGCCATTTCCCAGCAATTGGGCATGAGCCCGCAAAACACCGGCAATGCCATCCAGGCCGCTCTGCCTTTGCTGCTGGGCCAGATGGGCCGCAACGCTTCCCAGCCTGAAGGTGCCAACGCCTTGATGGGCGCCCTTCAGCGCGACCACACCGGGGTCAACCTGAGCGGCCTGCTGGGCAGTGTGTTGGGTGCCGTTGGCGGCAGCCAGGCTCAATCGGCCGGACCCAGTCTGGCAGATGGCATGGCCATCCTGGGTCATGTTTTCGGCGGCGGTGGCACGCAACGTGCGGCTGCACCGCAAGTACCCACGGTTCCTGGCCTGGACAGCGCCAGCTCGGCCAAACTGATGGCCATGTTGGCACCCTTGGTGATGGGCGCACTCGGACGCATGGCCCAAGGCGGACAGCTTTCCGCCAATTCGCTGGGCAGCCTGCTGGGCGGAGAAAGCCAGCGTGTCGCCCAGGCACCCAGTTCGATGCTCGGTGGCTTGATGGGTGCGGTTCTGGATCGTGATGGCGATGGCCAGGTCGGCCTGGGTGAAATCGCCCAGGGGCTGGGTTCGCTGTTTGGTAACAAATGAGTTGAGGCCAAACTTCACCTCGACCTATCCGTTGGTCCTCAGCGGGAACCTTCCGCTTTCCCGATGAGGATATAAAGGCTTATTGAGTGTTGCCGGAATCCGCTTCGGCAGCACGGTTTTGATGCCAGCCGCTCACGGCATCAAGCCCCGTAGTAATCCCGATACCAGGCCACAAATCGCGCCACGCCTTCTTCCACCGATACGTGTGGGCAGTAGCCCACGTCGGCAATCAGGTCTGAAACATCCGCCTCGGTATCCAGAACATCACCCGGCTGCAAGGGCAGCATCTCCATTTTTGCCTTGCGTCCAAGGCAGGTTTCCAGCACCTCGATATACCGCATCAGGTTGACCGTGTCCTGATTGCCGATGTTGTACAGCCGGTAAGGCGCCACGCCGCTGCGCGCCGGATCCGGTTCTTTTGCATTCCAGGTGACATCCTTGCCAGGCACGCGATCCAGAACCCGCACCACGCCTTCAACGATGTCGTCGATATAGGTAAAGCTGCGCCTGTGTTGGCCGTGGTTGAATACCTTGATCGGTTCGCCGGCAAGAATGGCGCGGGTAAACAGGAACAAGGCCATGTCAGGCCGCCCCCACGGACCATACACGGTGAAAAAGCGCAGACCGGTGCAGGGCATGTCATACAGATGGGCGTAGCTGTGCGCCATCATCTCGTTGGCTTTTTTGCTGGCTGCATACAACGTCAGGGGGTGTTCGGTCGCAGCATGTACGGAAAACGGCATGGCGCGGTTGGCGCCATACACCGCGCTGGTGGAGGCATAGACCAGATGCTCGACATCGTGATGGCGGCAGCCTTCCAGGACATGCAGAAATCCCGTGATGTTGCTGCTTGCGTAAACATGTGGATTCTCGGATGCATAACGCACCCCTGCCTGCGCTGCCAGACTCACCACCCGCTGCGGCCTTTGTGCAGAAAACACCTGCTCCACCGCATCGCGATCGGCCAGGTCGGCCGTGACATGGGTATAGCCCGGGATTTCCTGCAAACGCGCCAGACGCGCCTTTTTCAAGTTCACATCGTAATAAGCGTCGAGGTTGTCAAAACCAATCACCTCGTCGCCACGCGCCAGCAACGCTTGCGCCACGTGGGAACCGATAAAGCCGGCAGCGCCGGTAACAAGAACTTTCATTTGGTGTCCAGGGAAGTATTCACGAGGAAATATGCTGAGCTACAGCCTGCCTTCGACCTGAGCGCGCGGCAGCAGATGCTTGACGTCATAAACAACACCATCGGGCTTGAGCAGGCTGCGGATGCCATCACCACCCATTTGGGCAAAATCAGCGTGGGCCACGGCAACAATGACCGCGTCATAGCGTCCCGGCTGCAGCTTTGAAACCAGATCAATACCGTACTCGCGCCGGGCTTCGTCAGCATCCACCCAAGGGTCGTATACCTCCACGCCGGCGCTGTAGCTGTGCAAGGTGGCGATGATGTCCACCACGCGGGTGTTGCGCAGATCCGGGCAGTTTTCCTTGAAGGCCAGTCCCATGATCAGGATACGGGCCTTGGCCGGGTTGGTGCCCTTGCCCAGCATCAGCTTGATGGTCTGATCGGCAACAAAACGGCCCATGCCGTCATTGGTACGCCGACCGGCCAGGATGACCTGCGGGTGGTGACCCACTTCCTGCGCCTTGTGGGTGAGGTAATACGGATCCACGCCGATGCAATGGCCACCGACCAAACCGGGACGAAACGGCAGAAAGTTCCATTTGGTGCCGGCCGCTTCCAGCACATCGAGGGTGTCGATGCCAAGCTTGCCGAACAGGATGGCCAGGTCGTTGATCAGGGCGATGTTGAGGTCACGCTGGGTGTTTTCGATCACCTTGGCAGCTTCGGCCACCTTGATGCACGGGGCCTTGTGGGTGCCCGCGGTGATGATGCTGCGATACAGGTCATCGACGAAATCCGCCGTGGCCGGGCTGGATCCGGAGGTGACCTTGAGGATGTTGGTGACCCGGTGCGCCTTGTCACCGGGGTTGATGCGTTCGGGTGAATAGCCGACAGCAAAGGTGTTTGGCTGTGGCAGTGAACCTGCGTCCGCAGCCGCCTCATAACGCAGACCGGAAACCTGTTCCAGGATGGGCACGCAGACTTCTTCGGTACAACCGGGATAAACGGTGGATTCGTAGATCACCGTATCGCCCGGATCAAGAACCTGGCCAATGGTTTGCGACGCCCGTTTCAGCGGCGCCAGGTCCGGACGCTT
Organism: uncultured Aquimonas sp.; assembly: GCA_964424535.1. Classification (GTDB taxonomy): domain Bacteria; phylum Pseudomonadota; class Gammaproteobacteria; order Xanthomonadales; family Xanthomonadaceae; genus Denitratimonas. The sequence continues at coordinate 6,717 of CAYRJS010000054.1, read as the reverse complement.
GGCGGCATCGATCGGAGTCGGCACGGTCACGATATAGACATTGCAAGCGCGCAGGTCATCCGGCGCATCGGAAAACGTCAGTTGCGTGGCCTGCGCCAGCAGCTCGGGTTCCACTTCCAGGGTGTCGTCGTGACCTTGCCGCAATTCTTCGATGCGCTGGCTGCGACTGTCGAAGCCCACCGTGGGATAGCGTTTGCCGAACTCGACGGCCAGCGGCAGGCCAACATAGCCCAGGCCGACAATGCCGATACGGACGTTTTCGAGTTGTGTCATGCAGGTGTCCTTGAACAGGCGTCAGCCATCTGTGCACGCCCATGATGCAGCAGGACCCTGGCAATCACGAAATGGTGCCGCTTGTCTGACTCGAACAGACGACCTACCGCTTACAAGGCGGTTGCTCTACCAACTGAGCTAAAGCGGCACTGTGGCGCGGCATTCTACTGCATTGTGGTCAAATTACCGACAATCGACGGTATTTGCGGTCACGCCGGAATAGTTGGCCACGCGCGCTTGCCAGTCGAGGGTGCTGGCGCCGGCCAGATCGATCCAATAGCTGGGAATCTCGTCGGTACGGGTTTGCAGCAAGGCATCAAAGCCCAGAGCACGTACTTCGGCGTGGCGCTTCCGGGCATTTTCCTGGCTCTGGAACAGGCCCAGCGAGATGGTGTTTTCACGTTCACCGGCGGTGACCACGTAGTAATCGCGCACACCTTTGGCTGCCAGCTCACGGGCCGTTGTCAGAGCCACAGCGCGGGAGGCCTGGGCGGGCAGATAGACCTGGAAGCCACGCCGGGCCAGGGCGCGGGTTTCGCGAAACTGGATGCGTTCGGCATCCGGAGTCAGCCGGTTCAGGGCGCGACGCAGATCGGCCTGAGTCAGAAACGGACCGATCTCCAGGCACACCAGTTGTTCCGGTGCCAGGCTGGGAGTCGGCGGTCCATCGGGCTCGGCTGCCGCCGCCATGGCGTTTTCGGGTAGTTGTGGCTCTTCGCTCAATAACACCAGACTCGCCGCTTCACCACGCAGCGGCGGCAGCGGCTCGGGCTGCTGCGTTGGGCGCAATACGAGCCACAAGGCGACAGTCAGATTCAAAACCAGCAGCAGGGCGATCAGGGCGCGTGCAAACACGGTGTATCCCGGTCAGAAAGACAACAATCCACCCGGCAGGTATACGGCTTTGCCACGTCGGGTTTCGATCGGGCAAGGGTAATGGTTTCGGCGATGGTGCGAAACCGGAAATACCGCCGGAGGCGTAGCCCCGGCCTGCGGGAAGTCGTGGAGTTGTCGAAACTTTGTGGGTCGTCTTCAGGATCACGGTCGGGGCAAGCTCTACGCGGACGATGTTGTCTCCACGGTTGAGACCCATCCTGTCTGGATTAGCTCTCCTCCATTAAGGAAACCCAGAGTCGTCACCCCAATGAGGTTGGGGTCCATGTTGCTGATTTAGAGTGGGTTCCAACCTACGCTGGAACGACGGTGAACGCTTGTTCAGGCCTTCCTTCGTGAGAGATAGGGCTCATCGGGATTCCGTCTACGCTGCTGCCGACCACGGCTTGATCCGATCCAGCGCTCCGGCCAACGCATCCTTGGTTCTGGCAGCGTCATGATCCAGTTGCAGCCCAGTCCAGAAGCCTTCACTGGTGCCAAAAAAACGTGACAGACGCAGGCCGGTATCCACGGTAATCGCCCGCGTTCCGGCGACGATTTCACCGATGCGTCGCTGAGAAACACCAATCTCCTTGGCCAGACGATACTGGGTGATGCCCATGGGTTCGAGGAACTCCTGCAACAGGATTTCGCCGGGGTGTGGATAGGGAATCTGGCGCATGTTTTTTCTCCTGGTGATAGGCGTTCAGTGATAATCGACAATCTCGACGCTGGCAGGTCCAGCGCCAGTCCAGACAAAACACAACCGCCACTGCTGGTTGATGCGGATGCTGTGTTGGCCATGACGATCACCGCGCAAGGCTTCGAGGCGGTTATTGGGTGGAATTCTGAGATCCTCGAGCGTTGCTGCGCGGTGAAGCATGGCCAATTTGCGCATGGCGACACTTTCGATATTCACGAATCGACGACTGCGTTTGCCATCGAACAAGGCTTCGGTCTGTCGACATCGGAAGGATTGAATCGCCACGAAACGATAGTAACGACCGACGATAGTATCGTCAACCGTTATATTGTCTCAGAACAACCTCGGGTGCGCATGATTTTTGTAGGTTGCCCCTACGCGGGCGACGAGGGGTGTTCGGTAGTGGAGGCCTTGTTCGTCGGGGACGTAGCCTCGACCTACTCGGGGATGGTGGCAAGCCAGGTGTTCAGGCCTGCCAGCACCAGGTTGGGGCGCCAGGTATGCGTGGGTAGCCAAGGTCGAACCACGGCGGCGGCGCCTCCGGTGATGACCAGGCGTACGGGTGTTTGCAGGTGTTCGCTCAGGGTCTGGTGAAAGCGGGTGATCAGCGCGGTGCTGGCCAGAAGACAGCCGCTGGCAATGCCGGTTTCGGTGCTGCGGGAAAACCATCCGATCGAGTCGGTCATGGTCACGGCCGTGGCAAGACCGGGGGCTCGGCTTAGCAAGGCAGCCTGCATGGCTTCCGGGGTGGGTGCGATCAGGCCACCCAGATGATGCCCATTTGTGTCCAGGGCATCGCAGGTCAGGGCCGAGCCGATGCTGGCCACGACGCAGGGTGCTGTGCCTTCGACATGGAGGGCCAGCAAGGCCAGCCAGCGATCCACACCGAGTTGTTCGTGGCGGATATAGTCCGTCGTCAAACCCAGAGCGGTGCGCTGGGTGCGAACTTGCGCCACCGGTATTCCAGCGCGCGTGAAGATTTCGATCACCCTGTCCTTGATTACAGATGTGGCGACCGCAGCCAACCAGATCTTCGCGGGTAGCTCATGGCTGGAAAGCCAACGCGCCAAGGTATCGGGAAAATCGGTATCGGCATGGGCAAAGTCGGCCAGATACTCGATCTGCCCGGCATGACTGCGGGCCAGTTTGAGGCGGGTATTGCCCAGATCGGCCAGCCAGATCACAGCCGTCGCACCGAGACATCCGCGCTGGTGAACGTTTGCAGGCGGCCTGCGATCTCCACCTGCAAACGACCGTGTGCGTCGATACCCTCCGCCTGACCGACAAGGTCGTTTTCCGCTTCGTTCCTGATCTGCACGGTTTTCCCTGCCAGAACATCCAGCTGTTCCCAATCCGCATGAAACGCCGACAAGCCGGTCTGGGCAAACCGATCCAGCGCTTGATCCCACGCCATGGCCAGACGCGCCGCCAAGGTTTCGGCAGGGATCGAAACGCCCAGTTCAGCCAGATCATCGCAAGGCTGATCCAGGGTTTGACGCAAGGATTCGGGCAGGGCCAGGTTGATGCCGATCCCGGCGACCACGCCACCTGTCCAGGTTTCAAGCAGAATGCCACCCAGCTTGCGGTCAGCGACCAGCAGATCGTTGGGCCATTTCAAGCCGATTCCGGTCACGCCAAGCTCTTGCAGGACTTGGGCTGCGGCCACGCCCAGAGCCAGACTCAGACTTGGCTGCCAGCGGTTACCTGCTGGATGCCGGGCCAGCATGGACAAGGCCAGGCTGGCTCCAGGCGGACTGAGCCAGTCACGGCCCCGGCGACCACGGCCTCGGCGCTGGTGCGTGCTGAGGCACAGGCTGCGATCCGGGCTGTCAGCAGCTACGGCAAGCAGGGCATCCTGGGTCGAATCCACGCTCTCCAGCACCTGCAAACCGGCTCGCAGATGCGCCGGCAATGCTTGCGCGAGTTTCCGGGAGTCCAGTCCAGCAAAGGAAATATCAGCTTGCGGCATCAGGATCTACAGCCTGGATACGGGCCTTGCCGACCCGGCGCCGCTCCAGATCCAGCACATCCAGCTGCCAATCCCCGACGCGCACCTGATCACCGACCGCCGGCAGGCGTTCGAGCCGATGCAGGAACAAGCCGGACAAGGTGACGTAGGCCGGATCGCGCGGCAAGGTGATGCCGGTGGCTTGCTGCAGGTCTTCCATCGACAGCGAAGCATCGACAATCCAGCTGCCGTCGTCCTGTTTTTCCGCGCCGTGGTCGGCATCGCGGGTATCCATCAAATCACCGGCGATCGCGGCCAGCAGGTCATTGGCGGTAACCAGGCCCTCGATGCTGCCATATTCATCCACCACCACGGCCAGCGGAACCGGGTGATGGCGGATGCGGTCCAGCGCCTGCAAGGCCGTGGTCGATTCGGGCAACACCACCGGTTCACGCAAGTACTCGGCCAGGGACAAGGGCTTGTCCGACAGCAACCCGGCCAGCAGATCGCGGCTTTGCACCACGCCTTGCAGGTTGTCCAGCTCATCATCACTGACCAGCATGCGGCTATGGGGTGAGTCGATCAGGCGTTCGCGCGCATGCTCCAGGCCGCGATGGCTGTCGATCCATTCGATATCCGGGCGCACCGTCATGATGCTGGCCACGGAACGATCGGCCAGGGTCAGCACGCTGCGGATCATGTCGTGCTCGGCCGCTTGCAGACTTTCTTCCTGCACCGGCTCGCCCGTGGTTTGCAAATCTTCACCCGGGCTGGGCGATTCACTGGGCCGCGAACCCAACAAGCGCATTACCGCATCGGCGGTGCGCTGACGAAACGGCTGGCGGCGCTGAAAGCGCTCGCGGTTGAACGCCGACCATTGGTTGAAGGCCTCGATCATGATCGAGAAGGCAATGGCCGCATACAGATAGCCCTTCGGAATCTGGAAGCCCAGGCCTTCGGCCACGAGGCTGAAGCCGATCATCAGCAGGAAACTCAGGCACAAGATCACCACCGTGGTGTGGCGATTGACGAAGGTGGTCAGCGGCTTGCTGGCCAGCATCATCACGATCATGGCGATCACTACCGCTGCCATCATCACCGGCAGGTGATCGGCGATGCCGACCGCAGTGATGATCGAATCGATCGAGAACACCGCGTCCAGAATCACGATCTGGGTGACGACCATGCCAAAACCAGCGTGGACACGGTTGCTATCGTGATCGTGGCCGTGGCCTTCCAGGCGTTCGTGCAGTTCGCTGGTGGCCTTGAACAACAGGAACAGACCACCGGCCAGCAGGATCAGATCACGCCCGGAAAACGGGTGGCCGTACAGCTCGAACAGCGGCGCGGTCAGGTGCATCAACCACACCAGCGCCACCAGCAGGCCCAGTCGCATCAGCAGGGCCAGGCCCAAGCCGAGCAAACGGGCGCGGTCGCGCTGATCGGGTGGCAACTTGTCCGCCAGAATGGCGATAAACACCAGATTGTCGATGCCCAGGATGATCTCG
>CAYRJS010000054.1:0-1312 GCA_964424535.1 uncultured Aquimonas sp. | reverse complement strand
CTTGTCCGCCAGAATGGCGATAAACACCAGATTGTCGATGCCCAGGATGATCTCGAGGATCACCAGGGTCGCCAGACTCATCCAGATGGATGGGTCAAGTAACCATTCCATAGACCGCCAGTTTTCGACTTCGGGTCGGTGATTTTCCCATAACCGGGACCGGTCGTGCCGCAATTTCCGTTTTCAGTCGCTGCAAGCCGGGGCGGTTTGCACGACACTGTGCCGGGTTTGATACCAGGATCACGCCGCCAAGTGAGCACGGCAGACCGCAAAACTACCCTCGATCAGCGCCCTGCCGCCATCGCCTTGATGGGGCCCACGGCTTCCGGCAAGACGGCTCTGGCGGTGGCTTGGGCCGTCCGTTTCGGCTTGCAGATCATCAGTGTCGATTCAGCCCTGGTGTATCGCGGTCTGGATATCGGCAGCGCCAAGCCGGATGCAGCGACCTTGCGGCGCGCACCGCACCGTTTGATCGATATCCGCGATCCGCACGAACCCTATTCGGCGGCGGAGTTTGCCCAGGATGCCCGCCGTGAAATGACTGCCATCAGCGCTGCCGGGCAGGTGCCTCTGCTGGTGGGCGGCACTGGCTTGTATTTCCACGCTTTGCTGCGGGGGCTTTCCGAACTGCCGGAGGCGGATGCCAACGCACGCGCACATATCGCCGCCGAAGCCGCTGAGCGTGGCTGGGCCGCGTTGCATGCCGAGCTGGCGATCATCGATCCTGCTGCGGCTGCCCGTATCCAACCTGCCGACAGCCAACGCATCCAGCGCGCGCTGGAGGTGTTTCGCTTGACAGGACGACCGCTGAGCGCTTGGCAACAACAGCCCCGACACCCGACCTTCCCGTGGCGGGTACTGAAACTGGTGGTGGCGCCTGGCGAGCGCACCGTGTTGCATGCGCGCATCGAGCAGCGCCTGGAACAGATGCTGGCGCAGGGCTTTTTGCAGGAAGTCGAAGGCTTGCGCGCCGATCCACGCCTGGCCCCGGAGCTTCCGGCAATGCGGGCCGTGGGGTATCGCCAGGCCTGGGATTATCTGGACGGCAACGGTAGCCTGGCCCAATTCCAGCAACGGGCCCTGTTTGCCACCCGCCAACTGGCCAAACGCCAGCTCACCTGGCTACGCCGCGAACTGGATGCGCGCTGGTTCGATCCCGAACGCGATCAGGCCGAGGCCGAGCAGGCGGTGCGGCAGTTTTTATAGTCCAACGTCGCCCGAGTAGGTCGGTGCTACGCCACCGACGGGTTGGGAAGAATCGAAGCGCTCGGAAGGGGTGAATGAAACGGAACGTCGCCCATGTCAGGGCGAC
>CAYRJS010000053.1:3450-12634 GCA_964424535.1 uncultured Aquimonas sp. | reverse complement strand
TACGAATCGCGCATCAACGCCACCAATTTCGCCCTTTCCCACGATGACGGGGTCAATCTCAACTACGACGAGGCCGATGTGGTGCTGATCGGAGTTTCGCGCTCGGGCAAGACCCCGACCTGTCTTTATCTGGCCTTGCATTTCGGGGTCAAGGCCGCCAACTATCCGCTGACTGAGGAAGATCTGGCCAGTGGCGAATTGCCCCGGCACCTGCGCACCCACCGCAAAAAGTTGTTCGGCCTGACCATCGACCCGATCCGCCTGCAGCAAATCCGCGAAGCGCGCCGACCCGGCAGCCGCTATGCCACGATCGAAACCTGCCGCCACGAGGTGCAGACTGCTGAGGCCCTGTACAAGCAGGAACACCTGCCCTCACTGAGCACCACCAACACCTCGATCGAGGAAATCGCCAGCAAAGTCCTGTCCAAACTCAATATCGACAAGCACCTGTACTGATGCCCGCCCTACTCCGCTCCAGTCCGATAGCACCGGCCCATCGCCTGAATCATCTGATGGCGTTGTATGCCGAGAATTACTCCCGCTTCGAGCGCCTGTTCCAGTGGCATCGGCACCCTACCCGGCACTGGTGTTCCAGCCTTGATGATGGCCTGGATATCCACCTCGATGTACTGGAACAGCACCGCTACACCTCCATGCTACGGCTCAGCTACGACCTGCCCGATCCGCTCACCGGTGAACCAGACCCTTCAGCATTCCTGCGCCTGTACCACGACGCCCGCCTGCTCGAAGCCACCCATTGCTACGTCGGTCGCCGCTGGCAGGACGTGCTGGGCCTGCATCCAACCCCGGCCACCGTGCTCGGCCATCGTTTGCGCATGAACACCTTTCTGGGCAAGTGGCTGGAATTCCTCGCCGAGCAAGGGCACTCGCCTTTCACCCTCAAGGCACGATCCGTCTGGGGGCAGAACCGACAACAAGAAAAGATATCGATCGAACAATCCAGTTGACGTGGATATCTCGAACTTGTAACATGGTCCTCTTCCAGTATGTGGGGCTATAGCTCAGCTGGGAGAGCGCTACAATGGCATTGTAGAGGTCATCGGTTCGATCCCGATTAGCTCCACCAACTCATTTTGGTCACTGCGTCCCCATCGTCTAGAGGCCTAGGACACAACCCTTTCACGGTTGCGACCGGGGTTCGAATCCCCGTGGGGACGCCATCCGGCGTCAATCCGGATACAGGAAAGCCCGCTTCATGCGGGTTTTTTTGTGCCTGCCGGCAATAAGGCCTTTACGCCTCACCATGCCGCAACCAGGTCATGGCCTGGCTGGCATCGCCGAAGACGGCGGCGGTGATCCCGTGTTCGCGGGCCCGGATGGCCACGTATTCCTGCACTGAGCGGTGATAGTCCACGGCATCGACAAAGGCCACGCGCGCGCCTTTGAAGTCCAGTTTCACCAGATATTCGGTCAAATCCACGACCTGATCTTCGGCAGCGGTTTCCTTGAGATTTTCCAGCACCAATACACGTTTGGCACCCAGTCTGGCCCGCTCGTCCGCAATCATCTGCCAGTACGCCAGGGAGATTTCGAATGAATCATGCGGGCCTTCCACCTGCACCACCAGCACGTCACCGTCCCAGCGAAGGTGTAGTTCAAAACCATTGCCCACCAACGTGTTCATAGTTCGACTGTCTTCCTCGTACCAATAGCGGCCATCCAAAACCGTGGACTCCATCACACCACAGTGTCGGTTTTTTTCCAAATACAGTGGCAGGCAATGCCACAAAACTCACATTCAGCCACAGACAGGGTGGCAAAAGTGCGCCAAGCGATTAGGATTGCCACATGGCCGGGGAGCGACCTGGTGGATCGGATATGGGCATCGGCCGGCGCGAGGCCCACAATACACTGCATGGAGAACAGAACATGGCATCGGAAAATTCAGGTGGGGGTGTAGGCAATGTCCTGCGTGATCTGGGCAGCGCGATCTCGGAGTTGTTTACAGGCGGCAAGTTGGCCAAGGACCGCGAGCTTCCGGTCGAGGTACTGTTTTCCCTGATCGGCTTTGTTGCCAAGGCCGACAGCATCGTCACCAGCCACGAAGCGGAACTGGTCAACACCCTGATGGACGAGATGGACCTGCCCAGTGGCGGGCGTGCCTTGGCCAACGAGGCTTTCGAGCGCGGACGTCTGCGCCAGATCGATCTCACCCGCGAGGCCGAACGCATCAAGTCGCTCTATCCGGCCGGCTCGTCCGAACTGCTGCAATGGCTGGATATCCTGATCCGCGTGGCCCTGGCCGATGGCCGTCTGTTCCCGCGTGAGCGCGAAACCCTGGAGAAGGTGGCTGCAGAACTGGGCTTCAGCAACGACACCTTGCGCCTGCGTCTGGCCGAACTGGGCACGCACTGACCCTTGAAGCCCGCCAAGGCAGCACCCAAGCAATCGGTGCGGGCGCGTGTTTCCGCGTTGCGCAACCTGGGGCCGTTTCTGGCCCAGGTTTGGCATACCAGCCCCGGACTGACCCTCGCTACCGTGACACTGCGCCTGATCCGCGCAGTGTTGCCGGTGGCAATGCTGTATCTGGCCAAGCTCATCATCGACGAAGTCATCGCCCTGTCCGGGGCGGGTGATTTTGCCGTGGGTCTGGGCGAGGCCTGGGCCAGTGGTCGACTTGATCACCTGGCTGTATTGGTGGTCAGCGAATTCGGTCTGGCCCTGACCAGTGATGTGCTTGGCCGGGCCGTGGGTTTCGTCGACAGCAGCTTGTCTGAGCTCTACGTCAATGCCGCCAGCGTGGCCTTGATGGAACACGCCGCCACGCTGGACCTTGAAGACTTCGAAGACAGCGAACTGCAGGATCAGCTTGAACGCGCCCGGCGCCAGACCATGGGGCGCAGTCCCTTGATGGGGCAACTGTTCGGCCAGGCTCAGGACATCATCAGCGTGATCGCCTTTGCTGCCGGTCTGATCGCCTACGCCCCCTGGCTGATTGGTCTGATGCTGGTGGCCCTGTTGCCGGCTTTTCTGGGCGAAATGCATTTCAATGCGCAAGGCTATGCCCTCAACTTCCGCTGGACGCCGGAACGGCGCGAGCTGGACTACGTGCGCCAGACTGGCGCCAGCGTGGAATCCGCCAAGGAAGTCAAAATCTTCGGCCTGGAAGGCTTCCTGGTATCCCGCTACCGGGAACTGGCCGATGGCTTCTATCGCGCCAACCGGGCCCTGGCCGCACGCCGGGCGGCCTGGGGCAGCCTGCTTTCGCTGCTGGGTACATCCGGCTATTACGGTGCTTATGCCTATCTGACCTGGCGCACCGTGCATGGAGATTTCAGTGTCGGCGATCTCACCTTCCTGGCCGGCTCCTTCCTGCGCCTGCGCAGCCTGCTGGAAAGCGTACTCTCGGGCTTTTCCCAGGTTGCCAATCAGGCCCTGTATCTGGATGATCTGTATTCCTTCTTCGCCTTGCGCCCGGAAATCCTGAGTCGGCCCGATGCCCTGCCGATCCCGCAGCCGATCCGCAAGGGGTTTCGTTTCGAGCATGTCGGTTTCCGTTATCCGGGCGCCGAACGCTGGGCCGTGCGGGATCTGTCATTGACCCTGCACGCCGGAGAATCGATCGCCCTGGTGGGTGAGAACGGTGCCGGCAAGACCACCCTGGTCAAGTTGCTGGCCCGCCTGTACGACCCCGACGAAGGCCGCATCCTGCTCGATGGTGTGGATCTGCGCGATTACGATCTGGCCGACCTGCGCGCCAATGTCGGGGTGATCTTTCAGGATTTCGTGCGTTTTCACCTGTCGGCTGCGGACAATATCGCTGTAGGTCGCATCGCCGCCCGTCAGGATCGCTCTCGTATCGAGGAAGCTGCCCACCGCAGCCTTGCCGACGCGGTGATCGAAAAGCTGCCCCAAGGTTACGAGCAACCTCTGGGCAAGCGTTTTGCCCAAGGCGTGGATCTATCAGGTGGGGAATGGCAGAAACTGGCCATTGCCCGCGCCTACATGCGCCAGGCTCAGGTGATGATTCTGGACGAACCAACGGCAGCGCTGGATGCGCGCTCGGAATTTGAGGTTTTCGAGCGCTTCAAGGAACTATCCCACGGTCGCACCACGGTGTTGATCTCGCACCGTTTCTCCACCGTACGCATGGCCGATCGCATCCTCGTATTGCGTGATGGCCGCATCGTCGAATCCGGCAGCCACGACAGCCTGCTGGAGCACAACGGCCTGTATGCTGAGTTGTTCAACCTGCAGGCCGAAGGCTATCGCTGAATCAGCGCCCGTCCAGTCGCTCCACGAACGCCGCCAAGGCTGCGATATCATCCGCCGACATATTCCGGGCCACGCTTTGCATGATCTTGTCGGCGGTCGTGTCGATGGCATAACCGCGATGGAAATTGTCCAGGCGGAAGCTGACGTAGATCGCCTGCTGACCATACAGCGGCGGCCACATGGCCTGGAACGGTTGGGCATTGTTCGGCCCCTTGCCATCGACACCATGGCAGCCCTGGCACGGCGGAATCCCCTTGCCCGGATCGCCCGACAAGTACAGAACTCGCCCGCGTTCGAGCACATCGTCAGCCACCGGTGCTGGTGTCAGCGGTGATGGGGCATCCAGTGGCAAGGAAGCATAAAAAGCGGCGATATCGGCCAGATCCTCAATGGTGTTGTTGACCACCAGCGGGGTCATGACCGAGTCACTGCGATGGGATTTCTTGAATCCCACCAGCTTCAGATACAGGTAGGCTTCGGGCAGGCCGGCGACGCTGGGAAAGTTGGGAATCGGTCCCTTGCCATCGGCGCCGTGGCAGTTGTTGCAGACCTGGGCCTTTTCCTGACCGGCCGCCACATCTCCATGCACGGTTGGGGTCGTGCGCCAATCCATGAGGTCCAGATCGGCTCCGAATCCCGAACCGGCATACAGCCATGCGGCCCCGGCCAACACCACGGTAGACAGGATCTTCAGGTTCATAGCTTCACCTCCAGCATCACGCCGACCAGGTTGGCCCGATAACGTCCTGAGCCACTGCCAACCGCACCGTCTTCGAGATAGACCCGATGATCCACCACCAGCCCATCGTCCAGACCCAGATAGTGCCAATCGTTGATCGAGCCCCGTTCCCAGGTGTCGAACAAGCGTACGGAAACACGCTCACTGAACGGTACTGTGACTCCAAGATGGAAACTTGCCGAACGGTAGGTCATGGCGGGGTATTGCCCCTGATTGCCAGCCTCGACCAGATCCGGCCAAGCCAGGGCCGCAGCCGAGGCATAGCGGTACTGGGTGGTGCCCCGGGTCTGGACATGGTTCCACGAGGCATCCAGCACCGCACGCGCAAAGGCGTGGCGGAAGGTGATGCCGGCGTTGAGGTTGCGTTGAGTGTCGTCGATCCACCAGCGCCCGGCTTCGTCATAGACGGCTCCGCCCAACGAGGCATCATCCGGGGCAGTATCGATTTCATTGATGTTGGCCATCGCCAGTTTGGAACGATCCCAACCGACATAGGCACTGGTGCTGGTATTGAGTCCCGGCTGCCAATCCCAGGACAGGGTCAGGCCATAGGTGTCATAACCTTGCCGACCCAGTTCGGCCTGGTAGTCATTCCAGTCACCGCGCAAGCTTGCGTTGAAGCTCATTTCCGGTACCGGCATGAAACTGGAAATGAAGGTCAGCTTGTGCTGCTCGCGCTTGGCCACGTCGTATTTGCGCAGGGCATCGACGGTGTGCGGTGAAATCGCTGCCGGATCATAGCTAAACCCCGGCAGGCTGCTGGAAAAGGTGAACTCGTAGGGGTCGTAGTCGTATTCCCCGCCGCTGCGATCCAGATACTGGTAATTGGCCCGAAAGGTCATGCGCTCAAGGGCCCGGTTCACCCAGGTCAGTTTGAGGGCCTGATCCTTGACCGTATTGACTTCGCGATGGGTACGCGCGGTTTCGGTATAGGTAAAACTGGCCCCCAGGCTATTGCCCCGGTTCAATTGTTCGGTTACGCCCACGGTGACTTCACGCACTTCCTTGTCCAGCGGCAGGCTGCGGATGCGGGTGACCACGCCCGGGGTGCCGATCAAGTCGTAGATGCCCATTTCATCCGGTACCACGGCACCCTGGGCACCGTTTTCGGCAACGTAGCCGTACTGCCCGGTGATCGGGTTGTAGGCCAGATAGACATTGCGGTAGTCCTCGCGCCGATAACGCACATTGGCGCGCACCGTGGTGGTATCACGCGGCAACAACACGAGGTTGGCATCGGCCGTGGTGGTGTCGATGCGCATGTCGGCGCGTTCGCGCGACAAGGCGGCCGGGGTGTTCCAGTTGGCACAATCGAACAGGAAGGGATTGACCGGTGCTCCGGTCGGGGAAAGATCGATGCCCATCGAGCCCATGCAGTTGGCCGGAGGCAACAGGCGCTCGTTCTGGCGCATGCTGCCGCCACCCAGGCGCATGGAGAACTCGCCGTTCATGGCCAGCTTGCGCGTCAATGTCGCCCGCACGTTGTGGTAATCGTTGTCCGGCTCGGCTGCAAACTGGCCTCTCAGCGGGGTAACGGCCTCCGCTCCGGGAACCACGGACCAGAGTGCGAACGGGTTGTCATATTCGAAGAAATCACGACGACTGCGATAGGCCGAACCGGTATAGGCCAGGTCCATGCGCCAGACGTTGCCGACATAGCGCAACCCGGTGTTGAGATTGATGGTGCTGTCTTCAATGGGACGCGGGGTTTCCAGGATGCCGCCGTTGTCCGGGAAGGGGTAGTTGAAGAAAAATGCACCGCCGAATGGACGCGCGCCACTGCGGGTTTCATTGCTGACGCTGAAATAGCCGGTCCAGCGTGGATTGAAGAAGTAGTTGACCCCCAGACCAGCCTTGTCGCGGGTTACCTGCAGACGGATCGGATCAACCGCTGCGGACACGGCGGCTACCTGCGCTGGCGTGCTGGCGCCGGGCACCAGTCCTCCGGTCAAGGTCAGATCATGACCACCCACACCATCCCAGATCGAACGCGCTCCGGTATTGAGGACATTGGGTTGCGAACGACCAAACACGTCGATGCGGTACTTGCCGGCACGACCGGCTGTCAACTTGGCGTACTGGCTGTTGCGCGACAAGCGGCTGGCGCGCAGTTCGAAGTAGCTGCCATCTTGCGGGCGCACCAGATCCAGTCCGAGAAACCCAAGGGTCAGGCCCTTTTCCCAATCGGCAAAGCGCAGCCAGTTGGCGGAATTGCTGTCGCCACCGGTATGCAGCCAGCCCACGCTCAACTGCCCGGAACGCACCCAATCCCCGACGGCCTGCTCAAGCACCTCCGGAGCACAGATATACAAGGCTCCGCTGGGAGTGCGTCGATGACCTTCGCGCAGCCAGCTCATGCCACGCGGATCGCAATCGGTGTGGGCACTGCCGCCACTGGGATCCAGCTTGTTGCCGAATACCAGATCGATGCCAGTACCCGAGTCCTGGGCGCTGGCCGTGCCGACCCAGGCCATGGCCGCCAACGCCACACCTGCCAAGCCGAACTTGATGATGGATTTCATGGCGCATCCCTCCTCACTTGTGCAGGCGCGGGCCGGACGGGTGGTTGGAGCCGTGAATCTGCGCATGGCAGGTCAGGCAGCCCCGGCCCATCAGGCGTTCATCCGGGAATTGCCCATTGGCCAGACCACCGGGCAGGTGCAGGTCATTGGGATGACGCACATGCGAATGGCACTGCTGGCACAGCATCGGCACCGGCGCCACCAGCAAGGCGTGCTGGTTGGAACCATGGGGTGTATGGCAGTTGAGGCAGGAATCGCGTACCGGAGCGTGCTCGAACAGGAAGGGGCCGCGCTTTTCTGCGTGACATTCGTAGCAGGTTTCGTTGACCGTGTCGGTCTTGAGCAGGCGCTCATTCAAGGTGCCATGGGGATTGTGGCAATCAGCGCAGGTCATCAGACCTTCCGGCACCGGCATATGCGAGCGGCGATTGAACTGCACGCGGATATCGCGATGGCAGGTGGCGCAGGTCTCGGTGATGGATTGCTTGGCCATGAGTCCGTCAGGCGACGTCGTGATCATCGGATTGTGGCAATCGCTGCACGACAAACCGTTGCGCTGGTGGATCGAACCCAGCCAGTGATCGCGCGGCCCGCCTTGGTGGCAACCCAGGCAAGCGCCGGCCTGGGTCGCTGTGGGTGTCTGGCCACCGTGGGTGAAGGCAATGATGTTGCCGGGCGTGGTGGGAGCCTTGGCGTGTTCCGAACCAGGTCCGTGGCAGGCTTCGCAGGTCACCGCCGCCGGATTGGCCCGCAAGGCCACCTGCATGCCCAGATCGTGGGTAGTATGGGCAAAATGCTCGACTTCCAGACTGTGGCAACCAGCGCAGGTGGCTTCCCCGATCGAGGTGGCATTGGGCACCTGCGGGTTGTGGGCGGCCCGAGCCCGGGCAAATCCGGGGGCGACACTGGCGTAGCGATCCAGCGAAATATCATCGGCCTGCAGGCCGTCCTCGACGGAAAAATGTGTCGAAGGCAGGCTGCTGGATGCAGAAGATTGGGCGAATGCCGTCCCGCAAGACATCAGCAAGCCTATCCAGAAAACCAGGATCCAGCGCATCATCTTGCCTCCCGCTTGAGTATTAGCAAACAGCCTGCGTGTGAGTTGCTCACATCATTTATACGGCCTGAACAGACTATCTCAAATACTTAACGCGAGGTATAGTCAAAATTCAAAGAATGACTGTTCAGGTTTTTGAACAATCCATGCCTGCACCCCTCTGCAACCACCCGAGGACACCCCGTGCGCACGCCCTTGCGACCACCTTTGGACCTCAACGACATGAGGTATTTCGCCATGATCGTGGAGGCCGGCAGCATCAGCGCGGCCAGCTCGGCCTTGGGCGTGACCAAATCCCTGCTCAGCCAGCATCTGGCCCGACTGGAGCAGAGCCTTGGCGTGCGCTTGATTGAACGCACGACCCGACGCCTGCATGTCACTACGCTGGGCCAGCGCTTCCATCGCCGTTGTCAGGCCATGCTGGCAGAAGCGGAAAGCGCGCTCACCTTGATCGAAAACGTCCGGGAAACGGTCTGCGGTACGCTCAAGATCAACTGCCCGGTGGTGTTCGCCCAGGTGATCCTGATGCCTGTAGTCACCCGTTTTTTGCATGAACACCCCGACGTTGATCTGGTTCTGGATGCCGATTACCGCGAGATCGACCTGATCGGTGAAGGTTACGACCTGGCT
>CAYRJS010000053.1:0-3350 GCA_964424535.1 uncultured Aquimonas sp. | reverse complement strand
CCCATCATCCTCAAGAATGCCACCCTGGCCGGCATCGGGCCGGCATTGTTGCCCAGCAGCCTGTGCGAGCGGGAGTTGGCGGAGGGCCGCCTGATCCGCTTGCTACCCGAATTTCATGGTGGCGACATGCAACTGCATGCCGTCTATCCATCGCGCGACGGCTTGAGTCGGACGGCTCGCTGCTTTCTCGATCTGCTCACCGAGCACCTGCCCCTGCAGATTCACAAGATTCCAGGTACCCAATGAAAAACCGCCGGTCTTGCGACCGGCGGTTTTCGTGTCACGGGCAAAGCTGGATGAATCAGCCGCCGATGATGAACTTGCCGTGCATCACGGCCCAGTGGCCGGGGAACGAACAGAAGAAAGTGTAGTCGCCACCAGCTTCCATGCCTTCCAGCGAGAAGGTGACGGTATCGCTCTCGCCACCGCCAATCAGCTTGGTATGGGCAATGACACGGTCTTCGTCAGGCTTGACGTAGTCGTGATCAGCACCAGCCGACATGCCTTCCTGGGCCACCGGCTGGTAGTCGGCGGTCTTGGTCAGCACCCAGTTGTGGCCCATCACGTTCTTGGCCATCTTGCCGGTGTGGTGCAAGGTCAGCTTGACCTCGGTGCAATCGGCGTCGACTTTCAGTTCGCTCGCGCCAAAAGACATCTGATCGGTGGAATCGATCGACAGCTCGCAGGTCTTGGCATTGATCTGAGAGGACATCAACAATGCAGCAGTAGCAATCAGGATGGTACGAATCATGGAATGACTCCTGGGTTGTGAAGAAATCAACACCGGTTCGATGATGCCACCGGTGACAGTGGTGTTATTTTCCACTCATCCGACTGTATGGGGCTTGATCCATATCAGCTCAAGGGCTTCTCGTTCAGCTTTCAGTCTTCTTTCAGCCACCCGCAAGGTGTTTCAGCGTACCCACTGCAAGGCCAGCAGACCCAGTACCACCATGACACCACCGGCCAGGCGCAGGTTGGAATCAGGTTTTTCCAGCAACTGCGCCACGGCCTGCTTCCATAGCCCGGGTGCGGCCAGCAACAACAGGCCTTCCAACACCAGCACCAGGCACAAGGCCGCGACGAGGTCGGCCGACATGGCGTTTACTCGTGACCACCGGCATTTTCAAAGTAGCGCAGGAACTCGGAATCCGGGTCCAGCACCAGCACGCTGTCGCCCTGCTTGAAGGCGGCCCGATAACTTTCCAGACTGCGATAGAAACTGTAGAAGTCCGCATCCCGACCATAGGCCTGGGCGTAGACATCGGTGGCGTGGGCATCGCCTTCACCGCGGGTGCGCTGGGCATCGCGCTCGGCCTCGGCCAAAATCACCTGGCGCTCGCGATCGGCATTGGCACGGATCGTCTCGGAAGCCTCCACGCCCTGCGAGCGCAGTTCGTTGGCCACCCGGGAACGCTCGGCCCGCATGCGGTTGTAGACCGATTCGGACACTTCCTCGGGCAGGTCGATCCGCTTGATGCGGATATCCACCACCTCGACGCCCAGATTGCGGGTGCCTTCATTGGCCGTGCGCACCAGGGTTTCGGTCATCTTGCTGCGGGCATCGGACACCGTTTCCTGCAAGGTGCGCTGGTTGATCTGGTTGCGCAGGGCTTCCTTGATGATCGGGGTCAATCGCTGCATGGCCTGCAGCTCATCCCCCGAAGTCGTGGTGTAGTAACGCCCGACCTCGCTGATGCGCCACTTGGCGAAGAAATCGACGTTGACGTCCTTCTTTTCCGAAGTCAGATAGCGCTCGGGCTGGGAATCCAGGGTCAGAATGCGACGATCGAAAATGCGCGCATCCTGGATCAGGGGAATTTTGAAGTGCACGCCCGGCTCGATTTCGGTCTGCACGATGCGCCCCAACTGGAACAGGATGCCGACGTGGGATTCGCGCACGATGTAGAGCGAGCTGCTGAGGATCAGCACCACACCCAGGGCGACGATGGCAAGGATGTTTTTCATCGGCTCGAGCCCTCCCGAGGACTGCGATTGGGATCACGCGAGCTGGGTGCTGCCGTGGGCGTCGGCGTGGTGATGCTGCTCTGGATCGCGGGCAGACGCTCGGCAAAAGTGTCGCTGGAACGGCTCGAAACCGGGGCACTGGCCGGCAGGCGATCCAGCGGCAGGTACATCACGTTGTTGCCGCGCTGATTGGCAGCTATGACTTTGGGGTTGGCCGCCAGCACTTCCTGCATGGTTTCCAGATACAGACGCTTGCGCGTCACCGCCGGAGCCTTGCGGTATTCGTCCACCAGCAAGGTAAAGCGGGCCGCGTCACCTTCGGCATGGGCAATCACGCTGGCCTTGTAGGCTTCCGCCTCGGCCTTGATGCGCGCAGCATCACCGCGAGCTTCAGGCACCTGCTTGCTGGCATAGCCCAGGGCATCGTTTTCAAAGCGCTGTTTGTCTTCGCGCGCGATGATGGCGTCGTCGAAAGCGTCCTTGACTTCCTGCGGCGGGCGAGCGTTCTGCAGGTTGAATTCGGTTACCGTCAGGCCAGTGCGGTATTGGTCCAGGGCAGCCTGCAGACGTTCGCTGGCATGGGCCGCCAATTCCGCGCGCTGACCGGACAGGATCGTATCCATCACGTTGGTGCCCATGACCTCGCGCACCGCGCTCTCGGCAGCCTGTTTGAGGGTATCGTCGGGATCACGGGTGCCGAACAGATACAGGGATGGATCGGCCACGGTGTACTGCACGTTGAAATCCACCAACACGATGTTTTCATCGCGGGTCAGCATGCGTACCCGATCCGAGACGTTGCGCACCTGGGTCGCATCAACCTTGATCACGCTCTCGAACGGACGCGGCAGCTTGAAGTTCGGTCCTGGCGTCATCAAACGCTCGTACTTGCCAAAGCGCAACACCACGCCGCGCTGACGCTCGTCGATCAGAGCCCAGGAATCAAATACCAGCCAGATGGCGAGTACGGCCAGGATGATCAAGCCCAGCGAGGGGCCACCGCTGCCGGTTCCACCACCGCCACCGTTGCCGCCTTCATCATCGCCGCCGAATACACGGCCAAGACCGGACTTCAGGCGCGCCAGAAAGGCGTCCACATCGGCACCTTGACTGCCATCTGGCCGTTCCCAGGGGTCTTTCGAACCCTTGTTCTTGTCGCCGCCAGGTTCATTCCAGGCCATGCAAAGCTCCAGCTCGGGTCGGCACACCAGCCCGCCGTCGGGACGGCAAGTCTCGGTACGGCCGATCATCAAATATGAGTGAATTGGTCATTGTAGGGAGTGCAGCGAGTCAGCGGCAAGCAACTGTTCCCGCAAAGCCACACTGTCCGGGTCGGTTCCATTCAGCAATTGCCGGGCCAGAACGGCCGGCATGTCCAGATC
>CAYRJS010000052.1:9223-12637 GCA_964424535.1 uncultured Aquimonas sp. | reverse complement strand
TGGCGGCCATGCGGCAACTGGAACGCGCCGGCTTTCTGGTCCACGCCATCCGTCCCCCGACCGTACCCGATGGCCGCGCCCGCCTGCGCATCACCTTGAACGCGACCCACGAAGAAGCCGATATCGATGCCCTGCTCGAAGCTCTGGCCGAGGTGATGAAACAGATTGCCGGGGAATAGGGCGCAGGTTTTCCACATCGACATCGCCCTATCTGCGTGTTACAACGCTGCGGAGACCATCGGTGGAGTCAAGGACATGATGCTTTTTTCAAAGCCGATTGTTGCAGCTTGGATGACGGCATTTGCCGCCGTGTTTCTCGGGTCCATGACCTTGGCGCACGCCGCCGAGGCAGACCGGTATCTGGTTCAAATGCAGATTTCCGCAGCCGGCGAGGTGATACTTGCACCCCGGGTCGTTGCCCGGATGGGCCAGACGGCCGAGCTTGAAGCCGGTGGCAGTGATGGCAAATCCTACCGTATCGATGTCAGCCCGAAACCGGCTTCGACTGGCGATTCCGCGCTGGCCGTCCTGCTGGAACTGCAGGTACGGCAAAAACAGGAAGCCAGCAACGAATGGGCGCTGGTGGCTTCGCACCGGATGATGGGACAACCGTCGTCAACGCAACCGATGCAGTTGTCTGCGACATTTCAGACGCCTGATGCCACGCAATTCCAGATCGATGCCAGTCTGGTGCCGTTCGCTGGAAACCTCGATGCCGGCAACCAGAACCCGGCTGACAACCTGCGCCAGCACGCCGCCACAACGGCAACGCAAACCCTGTCGCCGTACTGATCGGAACCTGGCGCGAGGCTGTGTCTTGGCCGTCTCGCTACAATGCCCGGGATTTCCATGATCCCGAAACTGCATGCCAGCTCCCGCTCTTGACCACGTCCAGGTGCGGCGCGCCTTTGCCCGCGCTGCTCCCCGCTACAGCGAATTTGCCGTACTCCAACGCGAGGTGGAGCGACGCTTGCTGGAGCAACTGGAGGCAATGCCGAACCCGCCCGAGCGCATCCTCGATCTGGGTTCAGGCCCCGGTTCGGCCAGCCTGATCCTGAAAAAACGCTGGCCCAAGGCCAAGATCGTGGCCGTCGATTCGTCTTTGGCGATGGCGCAACTGGCTCGCAAGGCTGCGGGTCGTTGGCTGCCCCGCTTTGCCACCGTGTGTGCCGATATCCGGGCCTTGCCGTTTGCCGAGCAGAGCTTTGATCTGGTGTTTTCCAACCTATGCATGCCCTGGGCCGAGGATTTCACCCGCCTGACCTTGCAGTGGCGCAAGGTCTTGAGCCCGGATGGCTTCTTGTTGTGTTCGGGATTGGGCCCGACCACGCTGCAGGAATTGGCCTACGCCTTTGCCCAGGCCGATCCGGACGTAGCCCATGTGCATGGCTTTGCCAATACCCAATTGCTGGGCGATACCTTGCTGGCGGCAGGCTTTCGCAACCCGGTGGTGCTCAACGAGCACTTCACCCTGACCTATCGCGATGTCCGCCAATTGCTACGCGAACTGCAACTGACTGGCAGCACCAATGCCCTGCAGCAACGCCGACGCAGCCTGACCGGCAAATCCCGGTTGGAGGCCGCGATTGCCGCCTACGAGCAGTTTCGTGATGCGGAAGGTTTGCTGCCGGCCACCTGCGAAGTGATCTATATCCAGGCCATGGCCCACAAGCCACGACCCGCGGGTGTGCGCCAACAGAGCGTGCCTTTTACCGGTTTGGGTTAAAAAACCCCGAACCAGTAACCGTCACCCCAGCGAAGGCTGGGGTCCATTTTGCACTTTTATGTCGGGTTCCAGCTTGCGCTGGGACGATGACTTTCCTGGTTTCAATGCACGCCCTCAGCGGGCTTCAGAGTGCGCTCAAACAAGGAAAAGATGCGCCGATACTCATCCAGCCAGGCATCGGCCTCAACAAAGCCGTGGCGTTCCAGCGGGTAGCTGGCCAGTTCCCAGTGTTCCTTTTTCAGCTCGATCAACCGCTGTGCCAGGCGCACCGAATCCTGATAAAACACGTTGTTGTCCATCATGCCGTGGGCGATCAGCAGGTGACCCTTGAACCCTTCGGCAAAAAAGATCGGCGAACCGTCGTGATAGGGCTGCGGGTCCAGCTCCGGCGTGTTGAGGATGTTGGAGGTGTACTCGTGGTTGTACTGGCTCCAGTCCGTGACCGGACGCAGGGCCGCGCCGGCCTTGAACACGTCCGGAGCCTTGAACAGGGCCGTCAGGGTCATGAAACCACCGTAGGAACCACCGTAGACACCGACCCGATCCGGATCGCCCTGCTGGTGCTCGACCAGCCAGTTCACCCCGTCGATCAGATCCTCCAGTTCGGGTTTGCCGAAATTGCGGTAGATCGCGGTGCGCCAGTCGCGGCCATAGCCTTCCGAGGCGCGGTAATCCATGTCCAGCACCAGATAACCGTGCTGCACCAGCAGGTTGTGGAACATCTGCTCGCGGAAATAGTAGGGATAGCGCGCGTGGGTGTTCTGGGTATAGCCGGCCCCGTGCACAAACAGCACGATGGGATATTTTTGCCCCGTTTCCAGGGTTTCCGGGCGATAAAACTTCGACCAGATCGGTGCCTCAGTGTGGCTGGAGGGAACCTGCTCGATGCGCGGATCCAGCCAGGTCATCTGGCGAAAGGCGTCGCTGCGGGTATCGGTCAACACCCGGGCCTCGCCACCGGCGGCTGGCACCAGGGCCAACTGACGGGGCAGATAGCTGCTCGAATAGCTGACCAGAAGATTCCGGCCATCGGGCGAGGGCGTGAAACCCTCCACGCCGGCCAACGCGGTCAGCGTCCGCACCGGACCACTGGCCAGATCCTTGGCACAGACTTCATAGGCGCCCGGCCACTGCTGGTTGCACAGGAAATAAAAGCGCTGGCCATCGGCGGAAAGCTGCGGTTGCGACACTTCCCAGGTGCCCCGGGTCAGAGCCTTGGCCCGACCCTTGGCGCTGACAGTGTAAAGGTGGGAATAGCCACTTTCTTCCGACAGCAGCCAAAGCGTGCGGTTGTCCGGCAGCCAGCCAAACTCGTTGAAGTTCCAGTTGATCCAGGCCGGATCGGTCAAACGATGCAAGGACGTCAGGGATGAGGCGGCCGAGTCCGCTGCGGCGATCCAGCGATCCTTGTTGTCCACCGCCCGCAACAGCACGGCGGCGCGCTGTCCATCGCTGCTGAACTCGATGGCATCGATGCGCACCGGACGCAAGCCGTCCAGAGCCTCCTTGCCAGCGGCCTGGCGCAACGCCGCCAAAGGATCGGTGGCAATGCCCGGCAAGGTATCGAGCTTCACCTCGCTGATATTGCGCGTAGCCAGATCGATACGCACCAGTTTCTGCCCTGCCGGCGGATTGCGCCCGACCCGGGTGCGCACATCCTCGATTTCCTCATAGCCGGATTCGGTCAC
>CAYRJS010000052.1:0-9123 GCA_964424535.1 uncultured Aquimonas sp. | reverse complement strand
TGCGCCCGACCCGGGTGCGCACATCCTCGATTTCCTCATAGCCGGATTCGGTCACGTACACCGGCATCTTGCCGGCCTGGCCTTCGGCGTACTTGGCGTCCTGGGTGACGACCAGCAACCAGCGCCCATCCGGGCTCAGGGCCGATGCCGAAATACTGACCTTTTCCCCCAGATAAAACGGCGCTGCCGAACGGCTGGTATCAGCAGCCCGCAGTGCGGCCTCATGGGCCTGACGCGCCTTGCGCTCGGCCTGACGCCGCGCCAGGGTGGCGCTGGTTTCCAACTGGATGCTGCGCAGGGCATCAGCCTCGGGATCGGCCTGCGGATCCTTCTCGGCCTTCAACGCGGCGACCTGCGAAACCAGGCGCGAAGCCAGATCCACCGCGAACCAGGTATCACCCTGACGAAACTGTGCCTGCGTGCCGTCGGCAGAAAACTGGGGCTGGCCCGAAACGGCTCCACTGCGACTCAATTGCACCAGCGCACCCGAACCCAGGTCGCGCAAGAACAGATCGCCATTGCGCACGAACAGCGCCCGCGTGCGATTGCGGTCGTACACCGGATCGGCCGCATCCAGATCCGCCCGTTCCGCATCCTTCAGCGTACGCGACACACCATCGGCCAGCGACACCGCATGTAGATCGCGCAGCGGGCTGTCGACACGCTTTTGCGTATAGAACACCTGCCGCCCATCCAGCCCCCACCACGCCGATTCCACCGGCGTCCCGATCCAGTCCGGCTCGGCCATGATCTGCTCCAGCGTCAACGGCTCGGCGGTAATGGCGGAAAAGGACAGGGGCAGGGCAAGCAGCAGTGGAAGGATGCTGCGGATCAGAAGTGGGTGCATGCGAGTCTCCAAGTAGGCAGGGCGCGGGTGGGAGTTTTCCAGCTTACTGGATGTTGCACCCATGGTCTTCATGCGCAAATTCAGCTCGGCCAGCTTAATTTAAAAAACGCTGGCAAGTTTCCGATTGGCACGTTCTTCGGACGGGATTGCCTGCGGCAATGGGACCATCAACGGCCACAGGTTGGTGCGTGCAAGGATTTAGATGCCTCTACAGCAGTTCGAAATCGTCCTTGAAGATGATGTCTTCTGGGAACCTGCCACAGAATTCACCAGGACCTGCGACGGCACCGGGAGGCAGGTCAGAACCTAGATCGGCAATGATCAGGCTCGCCTTGGCGCCCACGTTGCCGATACGCGTATTGCCCGGCATCGGCACATCACAACCCAAGGTTGAACTGTGCAGGGCAATGACGCAGTGGTCATCGTGGCTGAGCACGGGCGAACCGGATGAGCCGTAGTTGATGTCGGCAAAATAAAGCAGATCGTTTCCCAAAGTGTCCTGCACCTGCGGGTAACCGGTTGGGTCATCGGGATGGGTGGAATGCAGGGCAATCTGCTTGCCCCAGCCACCGGGATGCTGGGGGATGTACAAACGCTCGCCGAGCTGGCTGGGTTGCTGGCGCAGCTTCATGTAGCCATAGGTGGTCGCCGGATTGACATTGAGCTTGATCAACGCGTAGTCGAGAGTCGGGAAACTGCGGCGCACCAGGGTTCCGAAGTTGCTGACGATATTGCCCGGGCACTGCAAGGTGCTGCAGGTTTGGGAACATGCGCCTTCGGCCATCACTTCATAGGCCGTATCTTGCGCTTCTGCCATCGTCTCGATGCAGTGGCCATTGGTCATGACGTGACCGTTGGGGCCCAGTAGCCAGCCCGTGCAAAGGTAAATGCCTGAAATGTGCAGGCGAAGCACGGCCCGGGATTGGTCATAATGGTTCGGGTGGCTGGTTTCGTAGCAGCGTGCGTTGCGCTTGTCGTCGGCACCACAGATCGGATTGGGTGGCTCGTCGTATTGCGCAAATCCGCGTGCAACCTTGTCGATGCGATACCCCCAGCCCTCATGATTGTTGGCGCCGTGGAGCTCGATGATGGCCCGGTCACCCGGAATGGGAATACCCCAGAAACCACCATTGCGGCCCATACCGGGCTTGCCCTCGCCCTCGTATCGCCATTGCCTTGTGCCATCCGGAGAACGCAGCACCAGCCAGTCTCCAGGGGCAAGATCAAAACGGGAAAAATGTGGCGCGATATAGCTGGCACCAGGCAGATGGATTTCTTCCGTCAGCACGGCCTCGCGGGCAAGGCGGTAAGGGTGACGGGTTTGCAGGTTGGCGACCGGCACCTCTTCGCCCACCTGCTCACGGGATGGTTGAATACTTTGACGACCGAGTTCGCCGATGTCGAAAGTCGAGGTTGCGATCGGGCTACTGTTCGCAACGGGTGCCTGGGCACTATCCAGAATTGACGTGGAAGCGCCACCTGCCTGCGCGGACAGAAAAGTCAGCAGCGCACCGGCTACAAGAACCACAAAAGCGCGAATCAAGGTCGTATACATCGTGATCTCCCCCTGCTGAAGATGCGTATGTAGCACCTGAGTGCTGTACACCAGCATGCCTTTGTGATCTGCATCAAGCAAGGTACCGCCGTGCCCGGCTGCTGTGTCGTTATCTTGCTTTTCTCATGGGCTCACCTGATTAGCCCTGACCCTCAGCTCGTCATTCCTGCGAAGGCAGGAATCCAGTGCCTTTGCTTCCTGATATCGCCACAGCAAAAGCCAAGTCGCTGGATTCCCACTGAAAGCGTGCGGGAATGACGAGCCAGGGCCAATCTAAGCTGAGGCATCAGCTGAATATCAGGGCTAATCAGGTGGGCTCATGAAAAACGGCTCTACCCCATCACTACAGGGCTCCCCATGCGATTGGCTTCCCTGATGGCGGCATAGAGCTGATCACGCTTGTTTTCATCCACAAAGCGTAACGACACTGCACCAAAATCACCATTGAAGCTTATATGATGCCAATATTTCACTTCACGCGACACCTTGTCGTAGTAGCGGGTATCGGTTGCCTTGATATTCCGTATTTCGGATAGCCCAATCTCGTACCGTCTGAATGGCTGTAATAGGAAATCGGCACGGAAGAAATCGCCCGGCCCTGATGGAGAAATGCCACCACCCGCAAATGAAAGGCTGTCATTTTCGACATCCAGCACCACGCCGCCGAACAAGGCCATGAGATGAAACAAGAAAGGGAGTGCAAGCACTAATGCCGCCAACGCCCAAATAAAACCATCGGGGCGGAACCCACCCCCAAAGACACCAAACCCACCCAGTATTGCAGCCACAGTACCAATGCACAGCACCAGCACAACCAGAACCAACTGAAGCATTCGCCATGCATCTTTGACGACAATCACATCACTTGGGCCTGAATGCCCATGTCCAGAATCCATGTCTTCCCCCTCTCGTTCTTCAGTGATAGTCGTGTTTCATTCAAATATCTGATGTGATCTGATCAAGGTCGATCTCGGGCTTGCTTCCCTGAAGTCGGCATTGTTCAGCCCATAAGCGGCCTTGACCGCTTTGCCGATTCGTCGGTTCAGGGTTCCAACTCCCGACGCTTCCACGATCCCGAGATATTCCTGCATCAGGTCGCAGTCGTTCTGGATCAGCAAGAACACCTCGTCGGTGATCCGCTTGTTCATCGTGGCGAGCACTCGCTGCACGAAGCTATCCATCCGCTCATTGTTCTCGCCCACGTTTCCCCTCCGTCTTCATCGTGTGTGGCAACCCGCGATCCCAAGGGTGCCCTCCTACTTGTCACATAAGCGCTTGATTGCGCAATTATGTGACTTAAACACCGGTGACATAAATACCACATACCACGACAGTGGGGAAGTGGGTCAGGAATCTCATCAACAGCAACACGCACGAACGCTTCTGGCGCTCAACATGAAGCGTCTGCGGGCCGAACGCGGTTGGTCGCAGGATGGCCTAGCGCTTGAGGCAGGGTTGGACAGGACGTTCATCGCCCATGTCGAGCGATTGCGCAGAAACATCTCGCTGGACAACATCGAGAAGATTGCTGGGGCGTTGGGTGTTCCTGTTCATGCGTTGCTGATGCCATTCTGCGGAACGAGCACCTCTGCGCCACCAGCGGCTCGCTCACGCCAACGGCGGATCAGCCATGCGCCGCATCAGTCGTAAGTCCAGGCAATCAACGCAACCGTCGCGCCGACGATGTCTTCGCCTACGCTGCAAGTGAAGCGACGGGTTCGCAAAGTCGGCTGACAGGAGCCGATGTGATGTCAAGTGCCATTCGTGCCAGGAACAATATGCGATTGTCAATAAGTGTTTTCGGTACTTGTTTCCAGATCTTGATGCAACAAGATCAAAATCGATGTTCCACCCGCAATGACAAGACCTTTGGGTTCAGTTTGTACCAGTGGTAACCATTCTTGAGAGAGGGTTGATGGCCGATCTTGTAGCGGTCGTAGTGCAGTCCGACGCTGATATTCGGGTTGAGGTTATAGCCGAAGCCGGCACCTACGTACCACTTGTTGCTGGTCTCCTTGGTGAGGTTGGTGAAGGCAACAATATCGCCTTGGTAGGTGGGAAAGTTTGTTCGCCTTTCACCGTGGAAGTAGCCGCCGCGCGCAGAAAAGTACCATTCGGGCGTAATATCAATGTGGACGTTCAGACCTGCCGCCCAGCCATGCAGCTTGTCCCTGCCTATGTGTGGATAGTTGTCGTTGGAGCCACCGGTGACGATCCAGGTGCGGGATTCGAACTCGCCAAGGTCCAGGTATCCGGCTTCAAGCCCGAACAGAACTTTGGCTGACAGCGACCAGCGATATCCAGCGTTGATGCTCCAGGCGGTGTCATGATCGCTGAAGGAAACCTGGTCCAGATTCGAGCGCCCAAGCTGCCCGTTGACAAAAACGCCTTCTGTACTTTGAGCAGAAGTCGGCAGGGCCAGCGTACTGGCAGTGAAAAAAGTGAGAAGCAGCAGTGCTCTTTTCATCTATACGCTCAGGAAAATTGAATAGGGCGGATTCTAGTCGGAAGCTATCCCCTGGAAATGTCCTTGGTAAGTTTCTCTTTGACGACATCTCGTCATATCAGGACGGAACCGCCATAAGCTTCACACCCAATGCAGTCAAGACGCGTTGCACGGTGTCAAAGCGGGGCTGAGCATCGGCCCGAAGTGCCTTGTAGAGGCTTTCACGGCCAAGTCCTGCAGCCTTGGCAATCTCGTTCATGCCGCGAGCTTTGGCGATGGTGCCAAGTGCTTCGATCAACGCCGACGCGTCGCTTTCCTCAAGCACGACGGTTAGGTAGGCGGCAATGTCCGCATCATCTTTCAGATAGTCGGCAGCGTCAAAACGGCTCAGGTTGATTTTCTTGGTCATGGTCAAATTTCCAGCGTGGCAGCTATCTTTTTTGCAGTGGCAATGTCGGTATGTTGTGTGGATTTGTCCCCGCCTCCGAGCATGACGATCAGAACTTCGCCACGTTGCACGAAGTACATGCGCCACCCAGGTCCAAAGTGCTCGCGCATTTCACTGACACCATCTCCCACTGGGGCCACATCACCGAGATTGCCGTGCTCGGCTTTCTGCAGGCGACGAACAAGACGCGCACGCGTCATCTTGTCTTTGATGTTGTCCAGCCAATCGGCAAAGTCTTCAGTTTGTTCGACGATGAACATGCCCTATTGTATCCAACTAGATACAGATACTCAAGTGAGTACATCCGCTTGTTGTTTCAAATTGCCGTATCTGCCAGCAAACTCTCATAAGGGATGCGCAGGCCCTCGTGCAATCGTTTGACCATCGCCAGGCTAAGGCGACGCTTGCTGTTGAGCACTTCGGGCACGTGGCCACTGGGGCCGATAAAGGGCTCAAGGTCACGTGGCGTCAGTCCTTGCTGGTCCATGCGAAACTTGATGGTTGCGATGGGATCGGACGGCGGCATGGGTTCGTGTTGCGCTCCGTAGCGCTCCACCAGCATCGCCAGCACTTCCAGTTCGTCGCCTTCCACGCTGCCGATAGGTGCATCCCACAGTTCGTCGATGCGCGTCATTGCCTGCTTGTAAGCGATCTTGTTGCGAATGGGCTTGATGTTCATTAGATGGTCTTCGCGTCGATCTGATCGTAGTGAGCGTGTGTGCCGACAAAGCTAACTGTTGCAAGCTGCCTTGGGTAGTCGATCGCCAGCACGAGACGGTATTTGTTACCGACGATATTGAACGCGACGCGCCCGGCAATGATCTCCGTGCGTCGGGATCTACAGTGCGAAGCGTTCGCGCAAGATGGTGTTGATCCGAGTCTGCCAGCCTGGGCCGGTGGCGCGCAGTACGGCCAGCACATCGGGGTCGAGGCGCAAGTTGACCTGCTCCTTTCGATTCGACTTGGTGCTTCCTGCAGGTCGTCCTCGTTTGCGTGCGGTGATGCTCTCGGGTGTGTGGGTCGTGGCGAATTCACCGCGCTTGGCTTGAGCCAACGATTCGCGCAAACCCGGCAGTGCCTGGCCAGCGTCGACCTCTACGGCACGTGCTGCTTTGTTCACGTCAATGTCTTCCAGCTTCATGTTTTAATTTCCTTACCGTTTTACGAGGCAAATCAGCCTTGTCATTTTTGGCATAGACAGCAATCAGAACCACCAAGCCATCAGCCTGCTGCGTGAAATAGATGACACGCGTGCCACCACGCTTGCCGCGTCCCGACCCTCACCAGCACACTTTTCGTAGACCCTGCGCATCTGCGATTACGTCACCTGCTTTCGGGTTGGCGGCAATGAAGTTCACGAAGTCGAAATGCGTTTCTGCATCCCATACCTCGTGTGCCATTGCTCGAAATTCCGCAGTTTCAACAACAGTGAACATGGGTTTTATTGTATCCACAATAAAATAAAGAAATCCACCCGTTTCTTGAGGCTGAAAATCTGGATTGCTGGGCCCTGACGCTCACCATGATCATCGCAAAGGGCCCCGCTGGGCGACATGGTCGACAAACCAATGGCACTGACTTCCATGGAGTCCAGACGGCATACTTGCATGTCTTGCCACCAGTGGGATCGTGTGATGAAGCGTATTTTCCAGGCCATGCTGTGTGCACTGGCGTTCAGTACCGTGGCGCTGGCTGCCGATGATGCGCAGATTCTGCGCTTTCCCGACATCCAGGCCGGGCGCATCGTGTTCGTGCACGCCGGGGATCTGTATATCGTCAGTGCCCAGGGCGGCACGGCGTTCCGGTTGACTTCGCATGCGGGTCAGGAGCTGTATCCGAAGTTCTCGCCCGATGGCAGCCAGATCGCGTTTTCGGCTGAATACAGTGGCACTCGACAGGTCTACGTGATGCCGGCCACGGGTGGTGAGCCGCGGCAGTTGACCTGGTACAACGATGTCGGCCCGATGCCGCCGCGTGGAGGCACCGACAATCGCGTGCTGGATTGGACTCCGGACGGTCAGCACATTCTGGTGCGCATGAATCGGGCGCCGTACGACGAGCGCAGTGCCCGGCCTTATCTGGTGCCGGTGGCCGGTGGCTTGGAAACGCCGCTGACGGTGCCGGAGCTGGGTGGTGGCATGCTCAGTCCGGATGGCACCAAGCTGGTCTACACCCCGATCGAGCGCGAGTTCCGCACCTGGAAACGCTATCGCGGCGGGCGCTCGCAGGATGTGTGGATCTACGATCTTGAGGCCAATACCTCGCTGCAACTGACCGCCGACCGGGCCACCAACCAGCAGCCGATGTGGATCGGCGACACGGTGTATTTCGTGTCCGATCGCAATGACACCAAGCTCAATCTGTACGCCGTATCCCCGCAGGGTGGCGAGCCGCGCAAACTGACGGATTTTTCTGACTTCGACGTGCTCTGGCCCAGCGCTGGCAGCGATGCCATCGTGTTTGAAAAGGGCGGGGCGATCTGGCGTTTTGATCCGACCACGGGCGAATCTACGCAGGTTCCCATCCGCATTGCCAGCGACGCGGTCGAAACCCAGCCGCGTTTCGTCAAGGCGGGTCAGTTCGTCGAATCCTTCGATCTTTCGCCGGCTGGTGAGCGGGCGGTGTTTGGTGCCCGTGGTGAGGTATTCACCGTGCCCGTCAAGGAAGGCGAGCCGCGCAATATCAGCCGCACGCCGACGGTGCGCGAGCACAGCGTGAGCTGGTCACCCGATGGCCGGCAGTTGGCCTATCTATCCGATGCCAGTGGCGAATACGAGATCTACGTGCAGGCCCAGGATGGCGCCTCGCCACCGCGCCGGGTCACCACGGACGGCGACATCTGGCGGTTCCCTCCGGTCTGGTCGCCGGACTCGAAGAAACTGGCGTATGCCGACAAGCGCCAGCGCCTGCGCCTTGTCGATGTCGCCTCGGGCTCCACCACCGATGTCGATACCGGACGCTATGCCGATATCACCGAATACGTGTTCGCACCCGACAGCCGCTGGCTGGTCTATGCCCGCCAACACGCCAATGGCAACGATGCCTTGTGGCTGTACGCGCTGGATACCGGCATCAGCCGCCAGTTGACGGCGGAAACCACCACGGCCACGAGCCCGGTTTTCGATCCGCTGGGGCGTTATCTGTATTTCCTCTCTGACCGGGATTACAACCTGGCGTTTTCGGCTTATGAGTTCAACTGGCTGTATCGCAATGCCACGCGGATTTACGCCGCGACCTTGCAAGATGATGGTCCGGCCTTGTTCCGCCCGCGTCTGGATGAAGTGGGCCAGGAAGATACGTCAGCTAGCGACGACAAGGCCACAGCGCCGGCCCGCATCCGCATCGACATTCCCGGTTTCGATCAGCGCACCGTGGCCTTGCAGGCTCCGGCCGGCAACTACCAGGCCCTGAGCGCCAATACCGAGGGCGTGTTCTTCATCAACAGTGACGGTCGAGGTCGTGAAGGCGGCACGCCGGAACTGCAGTTTCTCGGTCTGAAGGCTGATGCCAAGGTGGAGACGGTGGCCGAGGTTTCAGGCTATGTACTTTCGGCCGATGGCAAGAAGCTGCTGCTGCGCAATGGCGCTGACTTTGCCATCGTCGAGGCCAAGCCCGAAGCCGATTTTGCCAAGGGCAAACTGGCCCTGGAGCGGATGGAGCTGCGCATCGAGCCGCGCCAAGAATGGCAGCAGATGTTCGTCGATGCCTGGCGGGTATTGCGTGACTGGTTCTATGACCCGGGCATGCACGGTCAGGACTGGAACGCCATCCGCGCCCAGTACGAACCGCTGGTGGCCGGTGTGCGCAGTCGTGCCGATCTGGATTAC
>CAYRJS010000051.1:5875-12644 GCA_964424535.1 uncultured Aquimonas sp. | reverse complement strand
AAAACCCGAGGCATGTTCGATCAGGCCCTCCAGCTTCCAGGTCGGGTCCTCCTGGCTCTGGGAAACCCCGCGCCAGACATAGTCGCTCAGGACCCAGGCTCCGCCGGAAAACGACCAGTCCGAATCATCCTGGGCCCACGCAGGCGCAGCAAAGAAAACAAGCGCCGCAACAGCGGCAAGGCGATGTGACAGGTGCATCGGTGGACTCCGGCAAAAGGGCTGAAAACCGGCGTACATTAGCGTCAGAACCGGCTTGACTCCAGCACCGGGAGAAATCCGTGGCCGACAAACCATCCGCAACCGTACCTTCGACCGTTGACACAGCCGCCCCGGCTCCCGAACATGCGAGACTTCATGCGCCTTTGGGCGCGTTGCCCGGAACCGCAATGAACCTGACCCGAGATCTGCTGCCATCGGCCCTTGGCCTGACCCTCGCCCTGGCTTTGACCGCCTGTGGCGAATCCCCCAATACCCCGACAACCCAGGTCCAAACCACGGCCCCTGCCGCATTGCTGCATGTCTACAACTGGTCCGATTACGTGGCCGAAGACACCATCTCCGAATTCGAGCGTGAAACCGGTATCCGCGTGATCTACGACGTCTACGATTCCAATGAGATGCTGGAGGCCAAGCTGGTCACCGGCGGCTCGGGCTACGACGTGGTGTTCCCCTCGGCCCGCCCCTTCGCCCAGCGCCAGATCGCCGCCGGCATCTACGCCCGTCTGAATCGTGATTCGCTCACGAACCTGACCAATATCGACCCGGCCCTGACGGCATCATTGAATGATGTCGATCCCGGCAATGTCCATACCGTTCCTTATATGTGGGGCACGACCGGGCTGGGCATCAACGTGGCCAAGGTCAAGGAAGCCCTGGGTGAAGATGTGGCCCTGGATTCCTGGGATCTGTTGTTTGATCCAGACAACGCCGCCAAACTGGCCAAATGCGGTATCAGCGTGCTTGATGACGATCAGGAAACCTTTGGCGCCGCCCTGATCTGGCGTGGCGAGGATCCCAATTCGGACGACCCGGCCCTGACCGAGACCGTCAAATCGGTATACGCCGCCATCCGTCCCTCGATCCGCTATTTCAACTCATCCAAGTACATCGATGATCTTGCCAACGGTGACCTGTGTCTGGCCATGGGCTATTCCGGTGATGTGTTGCAAGCGCGCGACCGGGCCGAGGAAGCCGGCAACGGCATCGAGATCGAATACATCATCCCGCACGAGGGCGCCCTGCGCTGGATCGATCTGATGGCCATCCCCAAGGATGCCCCGCATGCCGCCAATGCCCACGCCTTCATCAACTACCTGCTGCATCCGCAGGTCATCGCCGAGATCACCGGTTATGTCGGCTATGCCAACCCCAACCTTGCCGCCACCGAACTGGTCGATACCGATATCGCCGGGGATCCGGGCATCTATCCGCCGGCTGAGGTAATTGCCAAGCTGGTCGACCCGGTATCCCTGCCCGAAGCCCTGCAGCGCGAACGGGTGCGGGCCTGGACCTCGATCAAGAGCGGACGCTGACGCCGTCATGACACCGGGTCTGCAAGGCCCGGCTTTTGCCCTTCCCCAGCCGCGTGATCAGGGAGACGCGACACGATGACCACACCGCTTCGGCGCCAACCGGCCGTAGCCCCTTGGCAGGATCCGGCGGCCCAGCCGTTTCTGCGTATCCAGGGTGTGACCAAAACCTTTGGCAAGGTCTACGCCTGTGACGATATTTCGCTCGATATCTACCAGGGCGAACTGTTCGCCCTGCTGGGCGGCTCGGGTTCGGGCAAAAGTACCTTGCTGCGGGTCCTGGCTGGGTTGGTGAAACCGGATCGTGGCCGGGTGATGATCGATGGCCTCGATATCACCGACCTGCCGCCCTACGAGCGCCCGGTCAACATGATGTTCCAAAGCTACGCGCTGTTCCCGCATATGACGGTGGAGCAGAACATCGCCTTTGGCCTCAAGCAGGATCGCCTTTCCCGCGAGGAAATCCGCGAGCGCGTCGCCCATATGCTGGAACTGGTGCGCATGGCGGACCTGGGCAAGCGCAAGCCGGACCAACTCTCCGGTGGCCAGCGTCAGCGCGTGGCCCTGGCCCGGGCTCTGGCCAAGCAACCCAAATTGCTGTTGCTGGACGAACCTCTGGGCGCACTGGATCGCAAGTTGCGCGAGCACACCCAGTTCGAGTTGATGAACATCCAGGAAAAGGTCGGCACCACCTTCGTGCTGGTCACCCATGACCAGGAAGAAGCCCTGACCATGGCCTCGCGCCTGGCGGTGATGAATGCCGGGCTGATCGAGCAGGTGTCCACCCCGGCGGGCCTGTATGAATACCCAGCGACGCGCTTTGTCGCCGAATTCATCGGCTCCACCAACCTGTTCGAGGGCCGGATCGCGTCCCAGGACGAAGAAGCCGGCACGGTGCAGGTGTATTGCGATGCCCTGGAGGCGGAAATCCTGGCGCGCTGGACCGATCCCATCCCGGTCGGTACTCCGGTCAGCGTCTCGGTGCGCCCGGAAAAGATCGACGTGCACGAAACCCTGCCACAGGCCGAAAACGTGGCCATGGGCCAGGTCGTGGAAATCGCCTATCTCGGTGATGTCTCCATCTATCAGGTGAAAACCGCCAGCGGCGCCATCCTGCGGGTCCAGGAAACCCATATCGAACGCAGTGCTGAACCCCACTACGACTGGGACGACACCTTGTACCTGTCCTGGGAGGCCGGCTCGGCCGTGGTGCTGCCGACATGAGCCGCAACAACAGCGGCCTGGCGCGCTTCTGGAACCAGGCCGTTTACAGCTTCTTCCGCTGGTTCGGGACCATCGGCAAGGAATTTCGCAGCCATCGCGGGCGCGTGTTCGTGCTTGGCATCCCGATGTTCTGGCTCGGTCTGTTCTTCCTGCTGCCGTTCCTGATCGTGCTCAAGATCAGTCTGACTTCGGCGGTATTCGGCCAGGCCCCGCCCTATTCGCCGTTGCTGGATTTCTCCCAGGAAAACACCGTCCTCCTGCGCCTGAGCTGGGCCAATTACATCGCCCTGCTCAAGGACAATCTATACCTGTCGGCCTACCTCAACTCCCTGCTGTTCGCCGGCGTCTCAACCCTGGTGGCCCTGGTCCTGGGTTACCCCATCGCCTACGGCATTGCCCGCGCCACGCCGCTGTGGCGGATGTTGTTGCTGGTCGGCGTGATCCTGCCGTTCTGGACCAGTTCGCTGCTGCGCACCTACGCCATGATCGGCATCCTCAAGGGCAACGGCCTGATCAACCAGTTGCTGCTGGGCATCGGTCTGATCGACCAGCCATTGGACCTGCTCTACACCAACCTGGCGGTCTATATCGGCATCGTCTACAACTACCTGCCCTGCATGATCCTGCCGCTGACGGCCAACCTGATGCGCATGGATTTCACCTTGCTGGAAGCCGCCGAAGACCTGGGCGCCCGGCCCTAGAACGCCTTTTTGCGCATCACCCTGCCCTTGTCCATGCCCGGCATCATCGCCGGCGCCATGCTGGTGTTCATCCCGGCGGTGGGTGAGTTCGTGATTCCGGACATCCTCGGCGGACCCGACGCCATCACCATCGGCCGGGTCCTGTGGACCGAGTTCTTCAACAACCGCGACTGGCCGCTGGCCTCGGCCGTGGCCGTGGCCATGCTGTTCTTGATCGTGATTCCCACGCTGATCTTCGAATACGTGGAAAACCGCCAGCAACGCACCGAGGGCAGCCGATGAACCGCCGCCCCTGGACGCTGTACACGGCCATGGCCTTTGGCTATGCCTTCCTGTACCTGCCGATCATTTCGGTGGTGGTGTTTTCCTTCAACAAGTCGCGCCTGGTGACGGTCTGGGGCGGCTTTTCCACGGTCTGGTACGGACGCCTGTTTCGTAACGAGCAGATCCTGGCCGCGGCCTGGCGCAGTTTTCTGATTGCCTGCTCCAGCGCCACCTTTGCCGTGGTCGTGGGTACTGCTGCTGGTTTGGCCCTGGCCCGCTTCGGGCGTTTTCGTGGGCGCGGCCTGCTGTCGTTGATGAATTCGGCACCTCTGGTCATGCCCGAGGTGGTGCTGGGCCTGTCGGCGCTTTTGTTTTTCGTCTTCATGCAGCAGGTGATCGGCTGGCCGAACCGGGGCATGACCACCATCGCCATCGCCCACATCACCTTTTCCTCCTGCTACGTCACCGTGATCGTGCGTTCGCGCCTGAGCATGATGGATGACAGCCTGGAAGAAGCCGCCATGGACCTGGGTGCGCGCCCCTGGAAGGTGTTTTTCCTCGTCACCCTGCCCTTGATCGCCCCGGCCCTTCTGGCTGGCTGGCTGCTGGCCTTCACCTTGTCCCTCGATGATTTGGTGGTGGCCAGCTTCACCTCTGGCCCTGGCGCCAGCACTCTGCCGATGCTGATCTATTCCAAGGTCAAACTCGGGGTCACGCCCGAGATCAACGCCCTGACGGCCTTGATCATGGTGCTGGTGATGGTCATCGTCACCATCGCGGGAATCCTGTTGCACCGCCAGCAAAAACAACAGCAACGTGCCTGAGCAGCGTCCATGAACTGGCTAGAACATCGGATTCCACCCCCAGTGATCGCCCTGGTCAGTGTCGCCATCGCCTGGGCTTTGACCCGGCTGACGCCGGCCTTGACCTTCCAGCTTTCACATCGACTCGAACTGGCCATCGCGGTGGCCCTGATCGGTTTTTCTCTGGATATCTGGGCCTTGCTGCACTTTCGTCGTGCCCGCACCACCTTCAGCCCGACCACGCCGCAAAAATCCAGCGCCCTGGTGCAAGGTGGCCCGTATCGCTTTACGCGCAATCCGATGTATCTGGGCCTGGCGATCCAGCTAATCGCCGTGAGCCTGTATCTGGGCAATCCGCTTGCCCTGATCGGACTGGGGTTTTTCCTTGCCTGGATCACCCGCTTCCAGATCCGTCCCGAAGAACGGGTGATGGCAGAGAAGTTCGGCGAGGCGTACCGAAGCTACAGAAAACGGGTGCGCCGATGGCTGTAGCGCAGCACCCGACCCAGCGGATGGTCACGGCGTGAACTGGCTGTGGCTGGCACTGGCGATCATCGCCGAGGTCGTGGCCACCTCGTATCTCAAAGCCGCTGAGGGTTTCACTCGTCTGTGGCCCTCGCTCGTGGTCGTTATCGGATACGGCCTGGCCTTCTGGTTCCTGTCACTGACCCTGCGCACAATCCCCGTGGGCGTGGCCTATGCGATCTGGTCCGGAGCCGGCATCGTCCTGGTAGCGACCATCGCCTGGTTCGCCTACGGTCAGCGCCTGGACCTGGCTGGTCTGATCGGCATCGGCCTGATCCTGACTGGGGTGCTGGTCATCCATTTATTTTCCCGTAATGCTGCAGGCTGAACCCGGATTTCAGCGCACCTGGCGCGGAACAATCGCTTGCGAGCGACAGCGGCTGTAGGTGTAGACCGTAGCCGGAGGCATATTGCGAAAGGCGGTAGCGCCGCGGCTAACGTGCAGGTTGAGCTCGGCCACAATTTCCGGGCGCAGGGGCGGCATCGGGCCGTAGGTGAACTGGATGAACACGCCGCCAGGCACCAGACATTCAAAGGCTGCCAGCATCACCGCGCGTTGTTGTGCCGTTGACATCGACAACAGGCCCAGACTGGAAATCACGGCATCGGCCAGACCGTGTTCGGCATAGCCACAGGCGCGAACTTCCGCCGCCAGATTGCAGGCATCGGCGCACAACACGGATACACCCGGAAACTCTCCCGTCAGATGCCGATGCAATTCGGGATTGAACTCGAAGACCAGCAAATCCTCCGGGGCAATGCCACGAGCCAGCAAGGCTCGGGTCATGACGCCGGTACCGGCGCCCAGTTCGATCACTCGGCGCGCGTCATCGGGCAACTCCGCCATCATCGCCTTGACCAGTCGCGCGCCGGATGGCGACACAGCGGCCGTGGTCCGAGGGTGCCGCAACCATTGTCGAAAGAAACGCCATTTCTCGTCACTGCCGCGCCACAGGCGTTGGAACTGGAGCTGGAAAGAGTTCTGCATGAATCGTTGGCCTTGGCCAAGGCGTGTTGGCGCACAGCATGATGGCAGTGCGCGCCGGCTCGCAAGCCCCGCGGGTCATCAACTCAGGTTGCGGATTTCCCAGGCGGCATGAATACGGGGACTGCGCTGAAAATCCGGATCCAGTGTCGCGGCGCGGATATCGCGCACGTCGTAGTCTTCACTCAGCGACGCATCGAGCCGAAAGCGACGATAGTTGTTGGAAAACAGCAGCAATCCACCCGCCGCCAGGCGATCCATGCAGGCGTGGATCAAGTGCAGGTGCTCGCGCTGCAGATCAAAATCATCGGCGCGAGCGGAATTGGAAAATGTCGGCGGGTCGCAGAAGATCAGGTCATAGCGTCCACGCTCGGTCCCCAGCCAGGCCATCACATCGGCCTGCACCAGACGATGGGCGCGCCCGGTCAAACCGTTGAGGGCCAGGTTTTTCGCGCTCCACTCAAGGTAAGTCGGTGACAGGTCAACACTGGTGGTACTGGCGGCCTCGCCCAATCCGGCGTGCACGCTGGCGGTGCCGGTGTAGCAAAACAGGTTGAGGACGTGCCGGTCACGGGATTCACGCGCCAGACGCAAACGCAGTGGTCGGTGATCGAGAAACAGGCCGGTATCGAGGTAATCGAACAGGTTGACTCGCAAGCGCGCCTCACCCTCACGCACCTGCAAAAACTGCCCACGGGCATCGAAACGACCGTATTTGCTGCCGCCCTTGCCGCGCTG
>CAYRJS010000051.1:0-5775 GCA_964424535.1 uncultured Aquimonas sp. | reverse complement strand
GGCGCGGTGGTTCGATCCGTTCGATGCGCAGCAACTCGCAGGCCAAGGCCCCGTTGTAGAGCGCATAGCGTTTTTCCGGACGCAGGCCCAAGGCCCGGGAAAGCCCGGCATCGCCACTCAGGATCGCGGCCTGCCAGCCGACAAAACCGCGTTTGAGGGCCGCTCCCAAGGCGCGATACAGCGCAGGATCGGCAGCCAGGCGTTCGTCATAGGGCGGGTTGCAGGCCACCAGCCCAAGCGTGACGCCGGCAGGTGCGGCCAACTGTGCAACATCGCCGCGTTCGATCGCGATCACCCCGGCTAGACCTGCACGGGTGACATTTTCCCGACTCGCCGCCACCGCCGCAGGATCGATATCGAAACCGAAAAAGCGCGCCTGCAAGGCCGTGCGCCCCGCCAGCGAGCGCCGCCGTGCCTCGGCCACCAGCGTCTGCCACAGGTCTTCATCGTGACCGCGCCAGCGCAGAAAGCCGAAATGCGACCGATCCAGACCCGGGGCGATATCCGCACTCATGCGTGCGGCCTCGATCAAGAGCGTGCCCGAACCGCACATGGGATCAACGAGCGCACCGCCGGCAGCATCGATCTCACGCCAGCCACCGCGCAAGAGCACGGCACAGGCCAGGGTTTCCTTCAACGGTGCATCCACCTGCGGCCCGCGCCAACCACGCCGATGCAGGGCTTCGCCGGCCATGTCGATAAAGACATCGGCGATATTGCGACGCAGACTCAAACTGATCGCCACATCCGGCCGTTCCACCTCCACCGAAGGCCGCACTCCGAAACGTTCGCGGAACTGGTCGACGATGGCGTCCTTGACCTTTTGCGCGGCGTAGCGGGCATGGGTCAAATGCGAGGCGTGCAGGTTGGCGTGCACCGCCAGGGTGCCGTGTTCGGACAGGTGCGCGGACCAATCCACCGTCTGCACCCCGGCATACAAGGCATCCTCGTCCAGGGCCTCGAAGTGAGCCAGGCGCAACAACACGCGGCTGGCCAGGCGCGACCACAGGCGGGCGCGGTAACCGGTTTCCAGGGTGCCGGAGAAATGCACCCCGGCCAGGGCCTCACGCACCTCCTGCGCACCCAGCGCCTGCAATTCGTCCACCAGCAGGTATTCCAGTCCCTTGGCACAGGGGGCAAAAAACGTCAGCGCGGTGCTCACGCCAGAGCCTTCAGGAAACGGGCAAATTCGTCGGCGATATCGTCCACATGGGCTTCAAGTCTGTGGTTGTCATCCAGCAGCAACAGGCGAAGCGAGCGCTGCGCGCACCAGTCCACCACGGCCTGGGCCGGGATCAGTTCATCGTGCCAGCCATGCACGACCCGGGTGGGCACATCGGCCGCACCCATGATGTGGGCGTGATTGGGCATCCGCACCGGTGGCGCCATCAGAAACAAACCGGCAACGGGGATGGCCAGCGAGGCTTCGCCGGAAATCAGCGCACCCATGCTGGAACCGGCCAGCACCAGCGGTCCGCGCACCTGCCGGGCCTGCGTCAACAGGCGCTCGATACGCATTTCCACGTCACGAACGCCATCACCGGTATCGATCTGCGAGTAATCCGGGCGTTCCTGGCTCCACCCCAGGGATTCAGCCACCTGTGCCAGCGCCGACACCTTGGTGGCGTTCGGGCTGCTGTGAAGACCGTGGGACAGTATGCAATGGCCGATCATGGCGTGGCTCCGGAGCATGTGAGCAATAGCCTGACGTGACCGGCACAGCGGTGGCGTGCGAGCCTGTCAGAAACGGTGCAGAAAGCGGCAAATGGTAGCATGCACGCCATGCCCGCCGACCGCCCATCCCCGCCTGCCCCGAGCATCCACGCCTGGCCCCTGCCCTATGTTTCACGACTGCAGGAACGAGCCCTGGAGGCCATCGACCTGATTGTGATCCATTGCACCGAATTGCCAAATCTGACGCTGGCACGCGCATACGGCGAGCGCGTGCTCTACGACTCGGGCACGGGCAACAGTGGCCATTTCTATATCGACCGCGACGGCAGCATCCACGGTTTTGTCCCGCCCGAGCGCATCGCCCACCATGTGCGTGGCCACAACGCCCACACCCTGGGCATCGAGCTGGTCAATACCGGTCGCTACCCGCACTGGCTCGATTCACGCCACCAGACCATGGATGAGCCCTATTCCAATGCTCAGATCAAGGCCCTGGTCGCCTTACTCCAACACCTGGCACACACCCTGCCCAACCTGACCCGGATCACCGGTCACGAGGACCTGGACCGCGACCAGGTGCCGGCCAGCAACGATGCTTCACGACGGGTACCCCGCAAGCGCGATCCCGGCCCGATGTTCCCCTGGCCTGCCGTTCTGGCTGCCATGCCCTTGCTTCGGATCAAGGAATGACCAGAAGCCATCCAGGTCGCACTCGTATTACACGCTCAGCGGATCTTGCAACCTCACGGGCTGTCGCGTCGGGAACTTTTCAGCACTGGATCTGGCCTGCTTGGGTTTCCTGGTAAACGGAAAACTCTTCCTTGGTCAGGTACCAACCCGGATCAGAATCCTTTTTGCCATCCCCGTCACTATCAACACGATAGCCATATTCCCAGTGCCATGTTGCCGACCCGTAGCTGACGTCGCCAATACCCGGTCCATGCCTGCGCATCACGCAGGAATCGGATGTGGTCTGTTTCGTACCCATCGGGGGATTCCCACTGGGAATGATCGGGTCTGGATAGGTGATGTCTTTTGGCTGTACACGATTTGATTTTGATCCTATCCAGTTTTTCTGGGCCTCTATCAAAGAGCCTTGCGTCTGCCAATCCCACCCTTCCGGATAATGCACCTCGGAGACGACCACATCGGCCAAGCGCGCTTGCACCAATGCATTTTGCGTTGCCCGATACAGGACATCGGACTGGACCAATACGCGACTTTCGGTAACCCCTGTCGGTTCGTCTTGGTCCACGTCTTCTCCGGCAATCGCCGGATCGGCAACCTGTACTACAAACAATGCCAACGCCGCCAAAACCATTTTCGAGATGCTTGTCATTAAAATCGATTCCTGAATCAGTACGGACTATTAGCGACGCACTCTACCCCCCCCAACATCAAATACCAGCCCCGGACTTCCCACTGTGAAATACCGGATCGCTGCGCCCGGACGGGAGGCTCTCACAACGAACGAGACATGGCCAGCTTTGATCCGAAGGGCAGACTGCCAATCGAAACCGAGCGCCGGTATGCACGTTTGATCAACGGACACACGACCTGAGCCTGCTTACGTGGCACGCTCTTGTCGACAAGCCGAAAACGCTCTATACTTGACCGTCTTTGTTGTCTGTTCGTCAAGGAATCCCTCATGAAAGTGCTGTCTTCGCTCAAGTCGGCCAAGTCCCGGCACCGCGACTGCAAGGTGGTTCGTCGCCGTGGCAAGATCTTCGTGATCTGCAAGTCCAACCCGCGCTTCAAGGCGCGTCAGCGCTGATCGAGTCGGACCAAACGCTGCACAGGGCTTTGCCGAAGGGTCGCTAATCGCGGCCCTTTTGCTTGCCCGGACATAAAGCCATCGACCTGCTGGATCATGCGTACCCGGTTCGGCAGCAGTCGAATCATTTTTCCTCCTTCGAGTGGCATAATGTGACGTGTTGCGTCCATTCCGTCCTATTCCGGGAGCTGCCAATGAACCGTTCTGTCCTGATCCTGCTTGCCTGCGCCTGCACCCTGCTGGCAACTACCGCATTGGCACAGGAACGTGCCGACACCTTGCTGATCGACCGTGCCGCCGCCAGCCAGAGTGTTGATGGCCCCAAGCGTGGCACCTTGATGCACCAGGTCGAAGCTCAATTCGGTGCCCCCGAGCAAACCCTGGCGCCCCGTGGTGGGCAGCAGCCGCAATGGCCGGTCATCAACCGCTGGGTATACCCGAACTTCATCGTCTATTTCGAAAACAACCACGTCATCGACGTGGTGGCGCGCAAGGCGGCGCCGGGTGAAATCGGTCCGCGCCCGGTCAACTGACTCGATACCTCACTCCGTAAACCCTGGTCTGACCCGGCTTTCCGGGCATCCACTTGCCCGGAATCTTGCATGATGCAAACGCGTTTTCCCGCCGAATGGGAGCCCCAGGACGCCATCCTTCTGGCCTGGCCCCACGCCGGCACGGACTGGGCCGCACGCCTGGCGACCGTTGAAGCCACCTATGTCGCCTTGGTGGCGGCCATCAGCCGGTTCCAGCCGGTCGTGCTGTGCGTGGCCACAGCCGACTTGGGTCAACGGGCCTTGAGTACGCTGCAGCAAGCAGGCGTGGATACATCCCGGATCCGGCTGGTCGAGATCGATTACGACGACACCTGGCTGCGCGATTCCGGCCCGATCACCCTGCTGGATGCCACGGGTACGCCGCGTTTCCTGGATTTCCGCTTTACCGGCTGGGGTGGCAAGTTCGAGGCCGGGCGTGATGATGCCCTGGTCGCCGCCCTCGCCCAACGCGGCGTATTGACTGCCGGTCCAGTCGAACGCATCGACTTTGCCCTGGAAGGCGGTGCCATCGAAACCGATGGCCAGGGCACCTTGTTGAGCACCTGGCGCTGCCTGGCCGAACGCCACGGCGAGAATGCCCGCGACGAGGTAACCCAGGTCTTGTGTAGCCATCTGCAGCAGCAGCGCGTGCTCTGGCTGGAGCATGGCTATCTGGAAGGCGACGATACCGATGCCCATATCGACACCCTGGCCCGCTTTGCCCCCGATCAGGCCATCGTGTTCCAGGCCTGCGGTGATCCGCACGACAGCCATTACGCAGAACTGACCGCCATGGCGCGAGAGATCGCGGCCTTGTGGACCCCCGATGGGCAGCCGTATCGCCTGTTCCCACTGTTTTGGCCCAGGCCGGTGATCGAACAAGGACGACGGCTGGCGGCATCCTATGCCAATTTTCTCATCATCAATGGCGCAGTCTTGATGCCGGCCTATGACGATCCTGCCGACGACCAGGCGGCAGCCGTGCTGGCCCAGGCCTTTCCCGGAAGGACCATCGTACCAATCCCCTGTCGTCCTTTGATCTGGCAAAACGGCAGCCTGCACTGTGTCACCATGCAGCTTCCCCAAGGAGCCCTTACATGAGTCAGTCACGCCGCCTGCAGGTGGCCCTGGTGCAGGAATGCGATCAGGGCGATGTTGCGGCCAATCTTGCCCGGATCGAAGAGCGCGTGGCAGAAGCCGCTGCCGCCGGTGCCCGCCTGATACTGCTGCAGGAATTGCATAATGGTCCGTACTTTTGCCAGCACGAAGCCGTGCACGAATTCGACCGCGCCGAGTCCATCCCGGGGCCGAGCACGCAGTTTCTGGGAAAACTGGCGCAACGCCATGACGTGGTGATCGTCGGTTCCCTGTTCGAGCGCCGTGCTGCCGGCCTTTACCACAATACCGCCGTGGTGCTGGAGACCGATGGCCGCCTGGTCGGCACCTATCGCAAGATGCATATCCCCGACGATCCAGGCTTTTACGAGAAGTTCTACTTCACGCCCGGGGACTTGGGCTTTGAACCCATC
The DNA here is from genome assembly GCA_964424535.1 of uncultured Aquimonas sp. Classification (GTDB taxonomy): domain Bacteria; phylum Pseudomonadota; class Gammaproteobacteria; order Xanthomonadales; family Xanthomonadaceae; genus Denitratimonas. Next base: position 265 of record CAYRJS010000051.1, on the reverse strand, counting down.
GACACCTCGGTCGGTCGCCTGGGCGTGCTGGTGTGCTGGGACCAGTGGTACCCGGAAGCGGCACGCCTGATGGCCCTGGCCGGGGCCGAACTGCTGTTGTATCCGACGGCCATCGGCTGGGATCCGGACGATGATCAGGCCGAAAAGGATCGCCAACGCGATGCCTGGATCCTCAGCCACCGCGGCCACGCCGTGGCCAATGGCCTGCCGGTGCTGTCCTGCAACCGGGTCGGCCACGAAGCCTCGCCATTGGGAACCTCAGGCG
>CAYRJS010000050.1:0-12709 GCA_964424535.1 uncultured Aquimonas sp. | reverse complement strand
GCATGGCACTGGTCCTGGGGTTGCCAGAGCACGGCCCCGAAGCGGCGTGGATCGGTCAGGCGCAGCAGGTGTCCATCGTCCAGGAGAAACTCCACGTGATCGTGCTTGCGCGCCGGGGTGCCGATCGGCAGCACCCGCAGGCTGCCGGTCATGCCCAGATGCAGGATGACGCTGCCGGTCTGCACATCCAGCAACAGGTATTTGGCCCGGCGCCGCACCGCTTCGATACGTTGGCCCGGCAATTTATTGTCGATTTCTTCCGGGATCGGCCAGCGCAAGGTACGTCGACGCAAGACCACGTCAACCACCCGTCGACCGAGCAGATATGGAGCAATCCCACGCCGGGTGGTTTCAACTTCGGGTAGTTCGGGCATGGTCGCCAACAGTAGGTTCGGAACGTGCATTGTCGATCATCGCTGCACCCATGCCCACGCTGTCTGTTCTTCGATCTGGTGACGGGTCCGCGATCCGGGGACTAACATGGGCCTGCGGGATCGTCCGCGGATCGGAGTTTGGCAATGACCATGCGTTTTTGGGCCATGACGGGAGCCTTGCTGCTGGCAGGTGTGCTGGCGCATACAAGCGCGCTGGCGCAAGCCTTGCCGAACTTCACGATCACTGCACCCAGCGCCGATGCCGTGGTGGACAATCCGGTCGTGGTCGAAGTGGCCCTGGAACACTCCGTGATCGGGCGCCCGATCGATGGCCTGGATCACCTGCATATCGCCATCGATGGCGGCCCGGAAGTGGCGATCTACCAAGGTGGCCCGGTGACCTTGCCGCCCCTGCCCGCCGGCCCGCACGTGATCGAGGTCGAACTGGCTGGCCCTTCGCACCGCGCCTTGCTGCCGCGCAAGCACGTGAACATTACGGTGAAGTAATCCGTCGTGACTGATGGCCCGATCCGCGTAATTCGACACGGGCGACGTGCACGCTGGCTGCATGGGCTCAATGCGCTGGCGTTGACGATCCTGATCCCCACCGGTCTGGCCATGGGTGAACGCCTGCCCGCGACCTGGGTTCATGACCTGGGTGGACATGCGTTTCTCGCTACGGCCCACCAACATCTGGGCCTGGTACTGACCGTCGCCTTGCTGCTGGCCGTGCTGATCTGGTTCGGCAAGACCATAAAGCTGCTGCAAGAGCTGACGCATTACCCGCTACGGGATCTGACCTGGCCAGGCCGGTTCCTGCGTCATCTGCTGCAGCCTGCGCGCTATCCGGCACCGGACCACGCTGCCCGTCTGGATCCTGGGCAGCGCCTGGTTATCGCCGGGTTGCTCTTGACCTTGGTGTTGGCGTCCGCCAGCGGTGTCTGGCTCTGGTTCAGCCCGGAAGCTCCGCGCTGGGTTTTTGCCGCGATCGTTCGCACGCATATCTACAGCACCTGGACATTGCTGGGGATGCTGGGCCTGCACATCCTCGCTGGACTCGGCCTGTTGCCGACCCATCGTGGTATCTGGCGCAGCATGTTCGGCAATGGTTCGGTGCCTTTGGCAACCGCACGACGGTTGTGGCCGGGTTGGACCCGTCGCCAACTGGAATCAGCGCAAGAATCTGACGCAGACAAGCCGCCGCGCTGACCGGCTCAGGCCGGTGAATGACTGAAACCAAAGCGACACGTGGCCGCGCCATGCGCTGCGCACTGGGCAATCGTGACGGTCTGCCCTGAGGCTGCTTCCAGAAACGCCTGATCGAAGCGGCACACTTCCGGAAAGCGCCTGCAGATGGCTTCGAAAGGACAATTGCGGGCTTCGATCTGCATCTCATCACCGTGGGTGACAAGATCCGTGGCATAACCCAAGGCATCCATGCGCTCGGCCAGAGCCTTGAGGCGATCTGTCGGGCTGGCGAAGCTGTGGGCTTCCAATGCATGTGCGCCAAAGCGTCGGCCCATGCTTTCAAGCATGTCGGCGGCAACGGAAGCGCCGTAACGCGCGTGGATTTCTTCCAGCAGCCCGATGGCAATCCAGTCGTAGTGACGGGGAAACAGGCTGCGACCAGTATCGGTCAAGACATACCGGGCTTCGGGACGCCCCCCGGTGGGCTGTTCTCGCCCGGCGACCACGAAACCCTCGGACATCAAGGCATTGAGATGTTGACGCACGGCGTTGTGGCTGATGCCCAAGACCGTGCACAACACCTGCACCGAGACCCCGTGCGGCTCGCCGAGCAGCTCTTGCAGGAGCTGCCGGCGAGTGGTTCCGAACTGGTCAAGGGCAGTAACAGTGGTCATTGGGCCTTGTCTGGGAACTGGGCGGCGATGCCATCAGCCAAGCCATCGGAGAACATGTCCATATGGTGCTGCATATTGGCCCAGGTTTCAGCTTCACCGGCGGTGTTGCCGGCCATGATCTGGGCAATCTGGGCGGCGTGATAGCCGATATGGGCCATCATCAAACCGTAAACCGCGTCATACGGCAGGTTGGGGTTGGCACCTGACAGGAAGTTCGCCACGGCATCGGCGTTGGTATCCAGGGCCTTGGTGGCCGCATCGGCGGCGGCTTCATCACCAGCCTTGCGGGCATCGGTCAAATCCTTGACGCCCTGCCAGTGGCCGGCCAGCAATTCCAGCATGCCGGTACCCGCGGCCTCACCATAAAACCCAGCCACGGCATTGGCGATTTCCTTGGCGTTGGCGACAGCACCATCCGTGGCTTTTTGTGCAGCAGCCTCGTCACCAGCGTAGACAGCCATTCCGTAAGCGCGGGTCTGGACGATATGTTCGTGCCAAAGCGCACGCATGGCTTGGTGCAGTTGTGGTGCAACCGTGCTGGCGGCATCGGCGACCTGCTCGGTGGCGGCAGCATCATTGGCCATGGCCGCCTGAAAACCACCGGCCAGGCAGAGGGACAGGGCCACGGCACTGGCCCGGACAAATGTGGACGTGTTCATGATCAGACTCCTGAACGAAAAATCAGATGTCGCATCAGTTGCGGCAAGTTCAGAGTACACCCGATACACACTTTGTCAATAAACATAGTTAAAAAGTGTCTTATGAAGCTGTGGCGTAGGTTTGCGCAAAGTCCATCACGCCGATTCCGCAGCTTTCAGACCCGACAGTGCGAGCGCGGCCAGCAGGAATGTCCAATTCACCACGATCAGGACAGCGGCCAGAAAGATGGGACTGGATGGGTGTCCGTCATGGTCTGCATTCACGAAAGGGAATGCCACTGGGAAAGTTGGCCGGAGAATTGTTCGCTGAACCGGTGACCGGTCGCAAGCTGCATCATCAGCAACAGCACACGCTGGAGACCGGCATCGGAGGCTTCGATGATACTCTGGCCGCAGGGAATCCAGGATCCACGATGTCACCCAGGCACCCACGTGCAAGCAGGCTCGCACGCCATCTCGGTCGGCTCTCCGGGCTGTTGCTGACGTTGGCGTGCACGCAGACACTGGCCCAGGCCAATCGCACCGAATACCTGCAACGCTTCGATCAGGACGGCGATGGCCGGGTTTCCTTGCACGAATACCAGCAGTACATGAGCCGCGGATTCCAAGCCATGGATCGCAATGGCGACGGGGTGCTGTCGGCGGATGAATTGCCGGCTGGCGTGCACTGGCGCGGACCGATCACCCTGACAGCGCATCTGCAGGCCCTCGCGCGCACCTTCATGCGCCTGGACAGCAATGGCGATGGTTATCTGGATGCCAGGGAACTGACCGCGCCGCCGCCCTGAACGATCACTCGCTGCGTGTGCGATAAGCCCGCAGAAACATCCTCACCACGGCATCGACGTGGGCATCGACATCGCCCGCGTGCCGGCAACCGCTGCTGCCGCACAACATGCGCAGATTGATCTCGCCCTTGAGCAGGCTGAGGAACTGGCTGGCGGCTTCACGGGTGTCATCGATCTCCAGTTCACCCCGCTCCACAGCCAGACGCAAAAAAACATCCAGACTGGCCAGGATGCGTTCCCCGCTGGCGGTCCAGAATTGCGGGCCCAGACGTTCGGCGGTCCGCGCATCGGCAATCAGCATGCGATGCAAGGCCACCGAATCATCACTGGCGAGCAGGTCGTGGAAGCGGCGGCCGATCTCGTGCAGTGCCTGTTCCAAAGACGTGGCCGCTGGCGGGGCGAACAGGGAATCGGGCAGGTGCTGGCGGCATTGTTCTTCGATGGCGGTGAAAAACAGGGCTTCCTTGTCCTGGAAATGGCTGTAGACGGTGAGCTTGGACACCCCGGCCTCGGCAGCGATCTGTTCCACGCTGGCACCGTCAAAACCGGCCTGCAAGAACAGGCGCTTGGCAGCATCAAGGATGGCCTTGCGTTTCTTGAGGCTCTTGGGACGTCCCGGTCCGGGGCGGGTGTGGGTGGTTGCGGGCATGGGTTCGGTTGAAATAGTGGACTGTCCGGTTCGGTAATTATACTATACCAACCAGTTCAGTATTTAAGCAGGCACTTTTATGCCTTTCTTGCGCATGACGCTATCCGGTGCAACCCTGTTCGCGCTGGTCGTGACCTTGACAGCCTGTGGCTCCAAACCTCCTGCAGAACCGACCCTGCGCACGGCCATGGTGGTGCAACCGGTGGCGATCGGTGCCGCCGGGCAGATACTGTCCGGCGATGTCCGCGCTCGCCAGGAACCGGCCCTGGCCTTTCGCGTCGGCGGCAAGATCCAGCAGCGTCATGTCGATGCCGGCGCGCGGGTGCAAAAAGGCCAGTTGCTGGCCGAACTGGATCCCGACGATCTGCGCCTGCAGGCCGAAGCTGCGGCGGCACAACTGGCGGCTGCCGTGGCCGAGCAGGAACTGGCTCAATCCGAACGCGAACGCTACGCCCAGATGCTGGAGCGCAAGCTGGTCAGCGCCTCGGTATTCGAAGCCAAAACTGCCACCTTCGAGGCCGCCCAGGCCCAGGTCAATACGGCCCGCTCGCAGCTGACGGTGATGCAGAACCAGCGCGCCTATGCCCGTTTGCTGGCACCCCAGGATGGCGTCATTACTCAGCGTCTGGCCGAAGCCGGACAGGTGGTCGCCGCCGGCCAGGCCGTGTTCGTGCTGGCCGCCGATGGTGAGCGCGAAGTGGCCGTAAGCGTGCCCGAAAGCCAGATCGCCAACGTGCAGTTGGGTCAGTCGGCCATGGTGGAACTGTGGACCCACGGCGGTGAATACTGGCCGGGCGTGGTGCGCGAGCTTTCACCCACCGCCGATCCCCAGGCCCGGACCTTTGCCGCTCGGGTAGCCTTCCAGGCCAGCGTGCCGGTCGAACTGGGGCAAAGCGCCCGCGTGCATCTCGCCACCGCGACCACGGATGCCCTGGGTGTGCCGCTGGCTGCGGTGGGCGGCGAAGCCGGCGCGGCTTTTGTCTGGGTGCTGGATGCCGATGGCCAACGTGCGCGCCGGCGTCCGGTGGAAGTCCTGGCCTGGGGAGAACGCCTGGCCACGATCGGGGCCGGATTGAGCACCGATGACTGGGTCGTGGCCGGTGGCGTGCATCTGATCCGCGAAGGCGAACGCCTGCGCGCGGTCGATCGCGACAACCGTCCGTTGTCCACCGGATCACAGCGGCAATGAGCACCGATCGCTTCAACCTGTCGGCCTGGGCCCTGCGTCACCGCGCCCTGGTGCTGTATCTGATCGTGCTGTGCGCCATCGCCGGGATCATGTCCTACGGCAAACTCGGCCAAAGTGAAGACCCGCCTTTCAGCTTCCGTGCCATGGTCGTACGCACGTTGTGGCCGGGCGCCACGGCCGAGGAAGTCGCCCGCCAGGTCACCGACCGGATCGAGCGCAAACTGATGGAAACCGGCCAGTACGAATTCATCCGCGCCTATTCGCGTCCGGGTGAATCGCAGGTCATCTTCATGGCCAAGGACGCCATGACCTCGGCCGAATTGCCGGAGTTGTGGTACCAGGTGCGCAAGAAGGTCGGCGATATTCGGGCCACCTTGCCCGATGGCGTGGTCGGACCCTTCTTCAACGACGAGTTCGGCGACACCTTCGGCAATATCTACGCGCTGACCGCCGATGGCTTCGACTACGCCGTGCTCAAGGACTACGCCGACCGCCTGGAGATCGAACTGCAGCGGGTGCCGGATGTGGCCAAGGTCGAATTGATCGGCCTGCAGGAAGAAAAGATCTGGATCGAGCTGGCCAACACCAAGCTGGCCACCCTGGGCATCCCGCTGGAAGCCATCCGCCAGGCCTTGAACGAACAAAACGCCCTGGTGCCCGCCGGTTTTTTTGAAACCCCGTCCGAGCGCGTGCAGTTGCGGGTTTCCGGCCAGTTTTCCAGCATTGAGGATATCGCTGCCTTCCCCATTCGCGTGGGCGAACGCAGTTTTCGCCTGGATGATGTGGCCCGGGTCTGGCGCGGATTTTCCGATCCGCCGGCACCGAAGATGCGCTTCATGGGCGAGGATGCCATCGGCCTGGCGGTATCGATGCGCGATGGCGGGGACATCCTGCAACTGGGCAAAGCCCTGGATGCGAAGCTGGCGCACCTGCAGCAGTCCTTGCCGGTCGGCATGCAGTTGCGCAAGGTATCCGACCAGCCCGAAGCCGTGCGCGAATCGGTGGGCGAGTTCGTGCGCGTATTGATCGAGGCTGTGATCATCGTGCTGCTGGTGTGTTTTTTCTCCCTTGGCCTGCGCACCGGTTTCGTGGTGGCATTGTCGATCCCGCTGGTGCTGGCCATGACTTTTGCCGCCATGCACTTTTTCAATATCGGCCTGCACAAAACCTCGTTGGGTGCGCTGGTGCTGGCTCTGGGCCTGATGGTGGACGATGCCATCATCGCCGTGGAAATGATGGCGGTGAAGATGGAGCAAGGTCTGGATCGACTCAGCGCCGCCAGCTTTGCCTGGACCAGCACGGCCTTTCCGATGTTGACCGGCACCCTGGTCACGGCCGCCGGCTTTCTGCCGATCGGCACCGCCGCTTCGGCCACCGGCGAATACACCCGCTCGCTGTTCCAGGTCGTGGTCATCGCCCTGCTGCTGAGCTGGATCGCAGCGGTGGTGTTCGTACCCTATCTGGGCGACCGCTTTTTGCCGCCCCCGCACAGCGGCGCCGACAAGGGCCATCCGCACGACCCTTACCAGACCCGTTTCTATCGCCGCTTCCGCTCTTTGGTGGAAGCCTCGATGCGTCATCAGCGTCTGGTACTCGCCGCCACCGTAGCAATGCTGGTGGCCGCCGTGGCCCTGTTTCCCCTGGTGCCCAAGCAATTTTTCCCCGAGGCCACCCGGCCAGAACTGATGGTCGATCTGAAACTGGCCGAAGGTGCCTCGCTGTTGGCGACCCAGGCCCAGGTCGAACGCCTGGAAGAACACCTCAAGATCATGGACGGGGTCGAGAACTACGTCGCCTATGTCGGCACCGGCTCACCGCGTTTTTACCTGCCGCTGGATCAGCAACTGCCGCAGGCCAGCTTCGCCCAGTTCGTCGTACGCACTGCGGGCGGCTCCGAGCGCGAGCGTGTGCGCAGCCACTTGATCGACCTGTTGGGCACCGACTTCAGCGACCTGCGTGGCCGCGTCACCCGTCTGGAAATGGGACCGCCGGTGGGCTATCCGGTGCAGTTCCGGGTTTCCGGCGAGCATATCGACCGCGTGCGCGAACTGGCGCGCAAGGTGGCCGCGCGCATGGGCGACAACCCGCACCTGACCAATATCAACCTGGACTGGGAAGAACCCAGCAAGATCGTGCATCTGGTCCTCGATCAGGACCGCGCCCGTGCCCTGGGTGTCAGTTCGGCAAAACTGGCCACCTTCCTGCAAAGTTCGCTCTCGGGCCTGCTCATCAGCACCTATCGCGAGGACAACGAACTGATCGCCATCCTGCTGCGCGGCCCGCCCGAGGAACGCGCCCGGTTGTCCCTGCTGGATGCCCTGGCCGTACCCACGGCGCATGGTCAGAGCGTGCCGGTGTCGCAACTGGTCACCCTGGATTACCGCTTCGAGGAAGGCATCGTCTGGCATCGCAACCGCCTGCCGACGGTGACCGTGCGCGCCGACATTACCGATCACGAATTGCCGGCGGCAGTCACGGCCCAGGTCCTGCCCACGCTCGACGATATCCGCGCCGAACTGCCTCCTGGCTACCTGCTGGAAACCGGCGGCACGGTGGAAGACTCGGCGCGGGCGGAAAACTCGGTCAAGGCCGGTATCCCGCTGTTTCTGGTGGTCGTGTTCACCGTGTTGATGATCCAGTTGCGCAGCATCTCGCGCGCTTTCCTGGTCTTTGTCACCGCGCCCCTGGGATTGATCGGGGTGACCTTGTTCCTGCTGGTATTCCAGGTGCCCTTCGGCTTTGTCGCCATGCTTGGCACCATCGCCCTGGCCGGCATGATCATGCGCAACACCGTGATCCTGGTCGATCAGATCGAACAGGACATCGCCGCCGGCCACGCTCGCTGGCAAGCCGTGGTCGATGCCACCGTGCGCCGCTTCCGGCCTATCGTGCTGACCGCCATGGCTGCCGTGCTGGCGATGATTCCGCTGTCACGCAGCGCCTTCTTCGGCCCCATGGCCGTGGCCATCATGGGTGGGTTGATCGTGGCCACGGTGCTGACCGTGCTGGTGGTCCCGGCCTTGTATGCCGCCTGGTTCGGGGTGCGGGAACAGACGGCTTGAAAGTGCTGTTGCACGCATCGCCAAATCCTGGCCGGCGCGTCGTGGAACAGCCATGACAGGATTCCAAGATTACCCCGGCACGGTGAACCTTCTCCGTGACGGGTATCTTGCGTGTACCCGGATTTCAATCACCTGCCGGTTTGAAACCAGAAAATTGTTGAACTGAGTCACAGTTGACGCTAGCATCCTCGTGGGCTGCGGCGAGGGGGCGACGCGGCTAATTCCGAAATTGGGTTTTTCAATGGCGTCAACACGGATCCTTGACGAAATCCGCGAACGCGAACAGCCCGTTGTTGGTACTCGACACAACCCGACTCAGAATATCGCGATGATTGCCTTGTCGATGCCTGAGGCGGGAGAACCTGTATAGCCTGCATGTTTGCCGACTTCGACGGCAGGTCACCAATCATCCAAAAGGGAGAACCATCCATGATGCATTTGAACAAGCTCTGGTTAGCACTGATCCTGCTTTCAGGCCTTGCCCTGAACGCACCCGAGGCACAGGCCATCGACGTAACCGGCTGGACCTGCGCCGGCAATTGCAATGTTGCCACGGCCGATGGCGTGGTCACCAATGCCCCAGTGGTTGGCAGCACCGGCTACGCCTGGGTATCCACCAACGGTGGTACGACCGGTGTTGCCTTGACGGGTGTAGGCGGCACCGGCTCGCCGACAAATGGTTCGACCTATACTTCGGTTCCATTCGTGGTACCGGCCGCCACCAGTCTGGAGTTCCACTTCAACTACGTGACCTCCGATGGTGCAGGCTTTGCCGATTACTCCTGGGCCCGCCTGTTGGACAACGGTGGCAATGAAGTCGCCCTGCTGTTCACGGCCCGCACTCATCCCACCGATTCGGTCGTACCCGGCTTCAGCATGCCACCATTGACAGCCACACTGACGCCAGCCTCGGTGCCCATTATCGGAGGTGGCCCTGCATGGTCAGCGCTGGGTGGCTCTTCCGGCGGTTGCTTCGATGCAGGTTGCGGTTATTCCGGCTGGGTCAAGGCGGAATACTTGATCCCGGCAGCCGGTACCTATCGTCTGGAAATCGGTGTGGTCAATTGGGATGATACAGGCTTCGACTCCGGTCTGGCCGTGGATGGCTTGCTGGTCGGCGGGGTGGTACCTGGTACCCCAGTGGCTACGAGGGTGCAGAATGTGCCCAGCTTGAATGCCTATGGATTGGGCTTGCTGGCCCTCCTGATGCTGGGCGGGTTCTGGCTGCGTCACAAACCGTGAGATTGACCGATGGACCACGGCACGGTCGTGGTCCATCGGGATGATCTTGATCAGGGGACCATGGGCACGCTCGGGCGCGGGTTTTGCGCGCCAGCTTCAAAGCCATTGGCAAACACGTGCTCACCCAGGCCCATGCTGGCCGTAGCCATCGGGATCGGTGCGCCCTTGCCGGTCTGTTCCCACAGGGTAAGCAGGATCTCGCCAGGACTGGTGCCGGTGGGATCGCCATCGCGCAGGGCTTCGATATAGGCGCGCGGCAGGCTCTGGTACCAGAGTGCCGCCTCGATGTGATCGGTACTGGTCGGGATGGCATGGCGCTGGGTATGGCTGTACTGGCCATCGGCATAGGTGATACCCACCACCGGCGCCCCGGCAGCGGCAAAGGCATGCACGGCCAGATCGGATCGTTCTTCACAATAGAAGTCATTACAGGCTTTGCCGACATCATCCGGCATATGGCAATCCTGACAACTGGACACCACCGGCCCTCGGGTACCGCCAAAACGCCCGCCCATGTCGATCCCGGGTGCCACGGCAAAAGCGGACAGCATCCATTCGCTGTAGGTGCGTTTCAGGGGAAACTGCTGGGCCGGTACGTGGCTGGGTGATTCTTCCCCGATGGCGTTGTGGCCATAGCTGCCATCGGTCTGTTTGGAAACGGCGACATTGCCGACATCGTGGCAAGTGCCGCACAGGGCCGCGAGGATGGCCTGATCCTCGATCGGGCTGATGCCGGGCTTCTGGCTGTGGCCGTCGGACCGTTTACAAACCCCGGGCTGCCTGGGCCACGGCACGGAACAGGGCGCGGCCCTTGTTCATGGTTTCGTCCCATTCCTTCTCGGGATCGGAATCAAACACGATGCCGGCCCCGGCCTGGACATGCAGGCGACCATCCTGGATCACGGCGGTGCGGATCGCGATGGCGGTATCGGCATCCCCATGCCAGCCGATGTAACCGACCGCCCCGGAATAGATATTGCGCCGGATCGGCTCCAGCTCGCGGATGATCTCCAGGGCCCGGACCTTGGGCGCACCCGAAACCGTGCCCGCCGGAAAGGTGGCCCGCAACACGTCCAGGTAACTCAGGCCCTCGCGCAGTTCGCCGGTGACTTCGCTGACGATATGCATGACGTGGCTGTAACGCTCGACCACGAAACGCTCGCCGACTTCGACCGTGCCCGGTTTGGAGACCCGGCCGGTGTCGTTGCGGCCCAGGTCGATCAGCATCAGGTGCTCGGCCCGTTCCTTGGGATCGGCCAGCAATTCGACTTCCAGGGCATGGTCTTCGGCTGGTGTGCGCCCACGCGGGCGGGTGCCGGCAATCGGGCGCATGGTGACCTTGCCGTGCTGCAGGCGCACCAGGATTTCCGGCGACGAACCCACGACCTGGGTGGTACCGGTATCGAGAAAATACATGTAGGGCGAAGGATTCATCGCCCGCAAGGCGCGGTAGACATCAACCGGACGGGCATGAAAGGGGATCGACAGGCGCTGGCTCAAGACCACCTGGAAGGCGTCGCCAGCCCGGATGTAATCCTTGCTCTTGCGCACCGCGTCGAGAAAGCCCTCGCGGGTAAAACCGCTGATGAAATCCGATTCGTCCAGCAGGTTGCCGTGCAGGGTTTCCGGATAGGGCGCACCGCTGTGGCGCAGGCGATGTTCGAGGGCATCCAGGCGCCGATTGGCGCGCAGCCAGGCCTGCGGTTCAGCAGGATCGGCGTGCACGATCAGGTACAACCGACCCTTGAGGTTGTCGAACACGGCCACTTCTTCCGACAGCATCAGGAGGATATCGGGCGTGCCCAGTTCATCGGGTTTGTCGCTGTGGCCCAGACGCGGCTCCATGAATTCCACGCATTCAAAACCGAACCACCCGACCAGGCCGCCGGTGAAACCGGGCAGGCCTTCGATGGCCGGCACCGAATGGGCCGTGCGCAGGGTTTCGATCGCGCGCAAGGGATCGGCCACGGTCTGGCGTTCCACCACTTCCCCGTGGACCAGGGTTTCCAGTTGATTGCCCCGCACCGTATACACCGTGCGCGCCGGCAGGCCGATGATGGAATAACGCCCGAAACGCTCGCCGCCCTCGACCGATTCGAACAGATAGGTATACGGGCCATCGGCCAGTTTCAGATAGACCGACAAGGGCGTATCCAGATCCGACAGCACCTCGCGCACCACCGGGATGCGGGTGTGGCCGGCGGCGGCCAGGGCCTGGAAGGTGGTGGCATCAATCATGGCAAGGGAACGGACAACCAAAGAGGGGAAAGTATGCCAGCCTCGCTTGTGCGCAGGTCAACCGGAACATGTTCTGATGCTGTCCTCACCCCAGGCCCTGCCCGGCCACGGGCAGTTCCAGCCGCTCCAGCTTTTCCACGGCGGCGGCGATCCGGGCATCGGCCTGTTCGATATCGATGCCCTGTTGCTGGTACCAATCCGGGTTGTAGTAGCTATGGGCGTAGCGCTCGCCACTGTCGCACAGAATGGTGACGATCGAGCCCTGCCGGCCCTGTGCCGCCATGGCCTGGGCGGCCAGCAGCACGCCGACGAAATTGGTGCCGGTGGAACCACCCACACGCCGGCCCAGACGTCGGCTGACATGGCGCATAGCGGCCAGGCTCAAGGCATCGGGGATCTTGGCCATGGCATCGACGCAATGCGGCACGAAGCTGAGTTCGGCCCGGGGTCGGCCTATGCCTTCGATGCGCGAACCGCAGGGATGGCTGCAGGCCGGTGCCTGTTCGCCGTTGCAACTGCGCTGGTAAAACTCGAAAAACGCCGAATGTTCCGGGTCCACGCACAGGATCCGGGTGCAGTGGCAGCGATAACGCGCATACCGGCCCAAGGTCGCGCTGGTGCCGCCGGTGCCGGGACTGCAGACGAT
>CAYRJS010000049.1:9983-12732 GCA_964424535.1 uncultured Aquimonas sp. | reverse complement strand
GTGAAAATTTCGGGCGCCGTAGCGAGGGCGTCGCCGGGCGTCGCTGGCAAGACGCGCTGCGCAAAAACAAGGAAGTTTGGTGAACCAAATGACCGCAGTTTGAGCGTGGCGCGCCGCCGCAAGGGGCGTTCGGCGGCGTCCGCAGTAGGTGAACGAATTCTTCACAGGCTCTCAGTGGTGATGCTCGTGCATCGCATCATGCTCGGGCGCGGTATCCGCGTCGGCTTTCACCGGGAAGCGCGCACGCGCGAGTTCCTCATCATCATGCAAAAACACGAGTTCCGCGCTGCCTGCCTCGTCAAATCCGGGCTGGGGCCCGAACAGCATCAGGTGCATGCCGCCTGGTTTGAGCGCGATGCTTGCAAAAGGAGCCAGTTCAAGCCGCTCCAGTGGACGCATGCGCATGACCCCGTCATCATCATCATCCATGGTGTGGATCTCGATGCGCTCAAAAGCATCAGAGCGAACCTGATTGATCACCACGGCGGCATCGCCATGATTCATCACCATTACATAGCCGGCACGCACCGGTGCCGTGGGCGGTGCGGCCCTGATCCAGCCGTCGTGCAGCATGATGGCGTGCGCGGTATGGGTTTCAGCAGCCTGAACCGGAACTGGAACGGTGGCCGCCAGCATCAACCCCAAAAACAAGATTCGTGCGTTCATGAGCACCATGATACGTTCAATCCACCCGAGGAATCCTTATGCGACTCGTTTTTTCCACTTTGGCTCTAGCCCTGATGACCACATCCGCATTTGCCGACGACACCCGCATCACCCTGTATTCGGGCAACTTCGATGCCGTTTCGACCAGTTCGCCCTCGACCCATATGCCGGGCCTGGCCCAGGTTTCGCAAACCCTGCCGCGGACCCTGCAACGGGGCAGCAATGAAGTGGCACTGGACCTTTTGCCACTGGCTCTGGACGTGGGCAGTGTGCAATTGTCCTCGCCCACCCGCGGGCTGCGCATCACCGGTCAGCGTTACGACTTCAGCCTGATCGACCAAGGCCAATTGCTGCAGCGGGCCATCGGCCAGAAGGTCGTGGTGGAACAGGCGGCAGGCAGTGAAACCCGACGTTTTACCGGTACCCTGCTGGCGGCCGGCAATGGCCTCACCTTGCAGCAGGACACGGGCCGTATTCTGGTTCTGGCCAATTACAGCAGCTTCGAACTGGAGAACCTGCCTGGCGGCCTCAGCACCCGTCCCACCTTGCGCTGGAGCCTCGACAGCCCGCGCACGGGCACGGAAAGCCTGCAACTGGATTACGCCACTGGTGGCCTGGCCTGGCAGGCCGAATATCTGATCCGTCTTGATGGCCCGGCCCAGGACGGACGCATGGACCTGTCCGGTGCCGCCCAGGTGGTCAATCGCTCGGGACTGGATTTTCCGGCCACGCGCCTGACCCTGGTTGCCGGCAGTCCCAACCAGGCTCGCTCCGCCGCTCCTCGCGATATGCCCACACCTGCACCCATGATGGCCATGCGCGTGTCCGGCGCCAGCTATGACGCCGGTCTGGAAGCCCAGGATTCGGGTGAATACCACGCCTATCCCCTGCCCCGACCCGTAGACCTGCCCAACGGCAGCGTGCAACGCATTTCCCTGCTCGATCCGGTCACGGGGGTGAGCTGGCATCGACGCTATGACGTTGGCTCGGCACCTGCCGGTTACCGCCCCTCGCGGCCGCAAATCCAGGCCTTCGACGGCGAACAAACCCTGCCCGTGGCCGTGGTGCTGAGCTTCACCAACACCCAGAAAGCCGGCCTGGGCCTGCCCCTGCCCAATGGCCGGGTGCGCGTATTCCAGGCGGGCGCCAATGGCGATGACCTGCTGGGTGAAGCCCGTCTGGGCCATACCGCCAGTGGCCAGGATGTGGAATTGCCTCTGGGCGAAGCCTTCGACCTGACAGCCAAGCGCAAGGCCAGCGATTTCAAGCTTGCCAGCGACCGCCTCAGTCTCGAGGAAACCATCGAGATCACCCTGGCCAACGCCAAAGCGACCGCCGTGACCCTGCGTCTGGATGAGGCCCTGTCGCGCTGGCAGGACTGGGACATCATCGAATCCAGCCAGCCCTACGATCGCCTCCACGCCCAGGGCATCCGTTACAGCGTGAAGGTGCCGGCCAAGGGTGAAGTCAGCGTACGCTACACCGTGCGTTACCGCTGGCCCGTCAGCCTGCGCTCCTGACGGCATCAATCACGGATGGGTTTGATTGTTCCATACTGAGACGTACGGAAACCAGCCAAAACTGCTACCCTTGCGGCTGGTTTCCTTTGCGTGAACACGTCCATGATCGACTCCATCGACCATAACGGCATCCTTGAACTGCGCCTGGCCCGCGCGCCCGTCAATGCTCTCGACCATGCTCTGCTGGCTCGTCTGCATGACGCCATCGTGGCGGCTCCCGAACAAGGTGCCCGGGCCCTGATTCTGAGCGGCCAGCCGGGCATCTTCACCGCCGGTCTGGACCTGCCCTGGCTGATGCAGCAAGGCGTTGAGGCCGTGTCTGCGACCTGGACCGCCTTCGGCCAGGTTTGCCGTGCTCTGGCTGCCTCGCCCCTGCTGTCGGTGGCTGCCCTGACCGGACACAGCCCCGCCGGTGGGGCCGTGATCAGCCTGTATTGCGATTACCGCATCATGGCCAAAAGTCCGCAGTCCGATGATCCCGACCAGCCCATCAAACCCTACCGCATTGGTCTGAACGAGGTCCAGGTCGGTCTGTTCGTGCCTGATGCCATTCAGTACGCCCT
>CAYRJS010000049.1:5995-9973 GCA_964424535.1 uncultured Aquimonas sp. | reverse complement strand
TGCGCCGCCTGATCGGCAGCCACAAGGCCGAACGGTTGATGGTGGCCGGGGCCATGCCCACGGGTGAGCAAGCGCACGCCCTGGGCATGGTGGACGAGCTGGCGCCCATGGATGAGGTGGTCGCCAAAGCCCTGGCCTGGCTGGACACGATGCTGGCCTTGCCTCAGGCAGCCCAGCGCGAAACCCGCCGTATTGCCCGCCGCGACCTTGTCGAATCACTCGATGATCCGGCGCGTATGGATCTGCCGAATTTTCTCGCTGCCTGGCAAACCCCGGAAACCCAGGCCGTACTGCGTGCCGTCCTGGCTCGACTGGGCAAATAGGCGTCTAGTCACCCACGGCCACAGGTCGCGCCGGATCGCTGCACCACTCGCTCCAGGAACCGGCATACACACGCGAGCCGCTCAGGCCGGCGCGTTCCATCGCCAAAAGGTTGTGGCAGGCGGTCACACCCGAGCCGCACATATGCACCACGGCTGTGGCTGGGCACGTACCCAGTTGCCGGCCGAACCGCGCCGCCAATTCACCCGACGGCAAAAACCGCCCATCGGGTCCAAGGTTGTCCTGGAACGGGTGATTGCGTGCTCCCGGCACATGCCCGGCGTGTGGATCCAAAGGTTCAAATTCACCGCGAAAACGCGCATGGGCGCGGGCATCCAGCAAAACGCCATCACGCTGGATGCTGCCGCCCTCAACCTCAGCGGTGACAACAATCTGACTGCGGTCGAATTCACCTGAATATCGGCCCGAGCCCACAGCGGGTGCTTCCTGGGTCAAGGCACCGCCTGCTGCCTGCCACGCCGTCAGACCCCCATCAAGCACGGCCACATCGCGATGGCCCAACAGGCGCAACATCCACCACAGGCGCGCCGCGAACATGCCCGAGCCGGCATCCAGAGCCACGACCTGATGGGCTGGTGTCACGCCCCATTGCTCCAGGCGGGCACAAAAGGCGGCTGCATCCGGCAAGGGGTGACGCCCGCGTCCCTGTCGACTCAGATCGGACAGGTCATGATCCAGATGGGCGTAATGCGAACCGGGAATGTGCCCGGCCTGCCAGGCTCGCAGACCACTGTCCGGATCGGCCAGGTCAAAGCGGCAATCCAGCACCACCAGCATGGGATCGCCCAGTGCAGCCTGCAGGCTGGGGGCATCAATCAGGGTTTGCCAGGACATCGAGCGTTCCAAAGACATGTGGAAACGCCGATGGTACCGATATCACGGCCCGATGGGCGCACCCAGACGTCGCACCAGATCGACCAGCATGGCTGCCGTCGCCCCCCAGATGCGGTGCGGACCAACGCGATATTCCCAGTAGCTGCGCTCTCGTCCGCGCCATTGGACGTTACGGCTGACCAGGTGTTCGCCCCGCCACAAGGGAGCCAGAGGTACCTCGAAAGCTACCGCCACTTCGCCCGGATTGGGAATGGCGTGATAGTTGCTGGGCAGGCGCGCCACCAGGGGCGAAATGCGAAATCCGGTGATGGTGGCGTAGGGGTCGAGAAAACCCAGCGGGGTGATGCTGGCCGGAGCGATGGAAACCTCTTCGAAGGTTTCACGCAAGGCCGCGTCCAGGGCCGAGCGATCGCCGGGATCGACACGACCGCCGGGAAAACTGACCTGCCCGGCATGGTGCTGGAGCGAATCGGTACGTCGAGTCAGCAGTACATGCGTGCCTTGAGGGCGATGCACCAGACCAATCAATACCGCCGCCTCGACCAGACTGGAAACATCCACCGCGTCGTTCAGCTCATCCAGGTTCCAGGCTGGGCCAGCCGGCTCCTGGGCCAACGGCAACAAGGCCTGCCGCAAACGCTCCGGATCATCGAAAGGATCCGGAGCGTGTTGGATCTGAGCAGGTATTGCCATGACTTTGCTGCGCCCTTGATCGACAACCCTCCGGCAATATTGCCGGAGGGTCGGGGCAATTACTTGACTTCGATCAGCTTGACGTCGAACACCACGGCCTGGCCGGGGCCGATCGGCGAACGCGGATTGTCGCCATAAGCCTGGTCCGGCGGCAGGAAGATTTCCCAGCGCGAACCCTGGGCCATCATCGGCAGCACCTGCTGCAGACCTGGCAACGGGGCTTCGCTGACCTTCATCGTCACCGCTTCGTTGCCCTGGTAGGTGCTGGCGAATTCCTGGCCGGTCGCCAGCGAACCACGGAAGTGCATGGAGATGGTGGAATTGGCTGTCGGCTTGGCGCCGCTGCCGCTTTCGATCACCCGGTACTGGATGCCCGAGGACAGCACCTGGACACCGGTCTTGGTGCGGTTCTGCGCCAGGAAAGCATCGCTCTTGCGCTTGTTCTCAGCTGCAGCCTGTTCGAACTCGGCCTTGGCTTCTTCCAGCAGTTTCTTCTGCATGGCCTCCAGAGCCGCACCCATCTGTTCCATGGGAACCGTCGGGTCACGCTTGGCATAGCCGTCCTGGATGGCCCGGATCACCGTGCTCAGATCGATATCGAGCTTGCGCTCGGTGAAATCATGACCGATCTGGTAACCCAGCGCGTAGCTGAGCTTGCCCTTGTCAGAGGTGGTGTCCTGTGCCATGGCGACGCTCATCGTCATGGTCACCAGCAATGCGACTGTCCAACGCAACATCATGCTTGCTCTCCCGAATGGGTGGATAGTAATTCGCCCGCTATCCGGGCGAAAAGAACGCGCTAGGATAGCGCGATGACACCTGAATCGCCACTTGCTGGCAAAAAAATCCAGTGCTTTGACGCTCCTGCACCGGCACATCTTCGCCAGGCCTGCAGGTACCGACCTGCCAAGCCGGCGATGAGAACCGGACATGCCGGCAAAAGTTCCATCTGGCACACGCATCACGCAGCGCCATATCCAGCCCATCTGACCCAGCACAACTTCTGGACCCCGCGGTTCCGGGCTAGACTTGTCCATCCCTCTTCCAGCTTGCAAAGCCTACGCCATGACCTTTGAAAATCTCCTGATCGAAAACCTCGGCGCCGTACGCCGCATCACTGTCAACCGTCCGGACAAGCTCAACGCCCTGAATGCGCAGACTCTGGGTGAACTGGCCCGGGCCTTCGAGCAGGCCGGCGCCGATGCTTCGGTGCGGGTAGTGATTCTGCGCGGGGCCGGGGAAAAAGCCTTTGTCGCCGGAGCCGATATTTCCGAACTGGCTGTGGTCAATCCCGTGCAGGCGCGAGATTTCGCCCGGAGTGGCCAGCACACCATGCGTCTTGTCGAAACCCTCGGCAAACCCGTGATCGCCCAGATCAATGGCTACGCCTTGGGCGGTGGCATGGAACTGGCTCTGGCCTGCCATCTGCGCATCGCCAGCAGCAAGGCCCGTATGGGTCAGCCGGAAATCAACCTGGGCGTGCTGCCCGGTTTTGGCGGCACCCAGCGCTTGCTGCGCGTGACCGGTCGTGGCGTGGCCCTGGAACTGTGCCTGACTGGTGCCCAGGTCGATGCCAATCGCGCCTACCAGCTCAATCTGGTCAACCGCGTAGTGGAGCCTGAGGCGCTGGAAAGCGTCGTCCTCGAACTGGCCGAGCAACTGGCCGCATCCGCACCCGAAGCCCTGCGCGGCATCCTTGATGCGGTGGTTATGGGCGGCGAGGCCGATCTGGTCACCGGCCTGGATTACGAAGCTCAGGCCTTTGCCACCTGCGCGGCCACTGAAGACATGCGCGAAGGCACGCAGGCCTTTCTGGAACGGCGCAAGGCGGTCTTTACCGGCAAGTAATCGCGGTTGCCGATGATGGCCGAACAGCCCTGCATCCACTGTGGCGAATGTGCTGCGGCCTGCCCGCACAACCTGTATCCGCAGCGCGTGCTTGCGGCCTTGCGACAGGCCGACACCGATGCTGCCCTCGATCTGGGCCTGGATGCCTGCATCGCCTGCGGGCGCTGCGATGCGGCCTGTCCCAGCGAGATCCCTTTGCAGACCTGTTTCCTCCAGGCCCAGGCCGAGGTCAAGCAGGAACAGGCACGCCAGCAATTCGCC
>CAYRJS010000049.1:0-5895 GCA_964424535.1 uncultured Aquimonas sp. | reverse complement strand
TTTCCTCCAGGCCCAGGCCGAGGTCAAGCAGGAACAGGCACGCCAGCAATTCGCCGCAGATTCGCGAACCCGCTATCAAACCCGCCTGGCCCGGCTGGAACGGGACAAACAGGAACAGGCTGATGTGCGCCAGAGCAAGCGTGCCAACCATGCCGCTGCCGCGGCCGTAACCGCGGCGCTGGCGCGGGCCAAGGCTCGCCATCACCCCAACGACGATTCCCCCTGATGCCATCCACCCTGCCCTGGTGGCGTGCCCGTACCGACCGCCGCTACGCCTGTCTGCTGCTGACTGTCTTGCCGGCAGTGATCTGGCAGGCCTGGCGTCTGGATCAGGGCCTATTCGCTCGCGCCATGATGGTTTCTGTTTTGGCCCTGGCTGTGGCCGGGTTGCTGCATGTGCTGACGAAACCTCGTCCCAGCGCTCCAGCGCCCAATGTGCTGCTACCACCCGCACCCGGTTGGGCTGTGCGCAGTCTGGATGCGCTACTCCAGGCCCTGCTGGTTTCCGCTCTGTGGTCGACCGGGCTGCCGCTGTGGCCCCTGCTGATCGGTTTGGGACTTGCCTTGGTCGTGCAACAGGCGCTGGGTGGTTGGGCCGTCAATCCGTTTTCGCCGGCATTGCTGGCCATCGCCATCGCCATCGTGCTGGCGCGCACGCTATCGGCTACGGATTTCAATCCGCCCTTGAACTCCCTGCTCGATACCCTGCCCGTGGCCGCCGGCTGGTTGCTGATGGGCCTGGTGGTCGTGGCCTTGCGGCTCTGGCCAGCCCGTGCGTCCCTGACATTTCTCCTGGTGTTGGTACCCGTGCTGATGGTCGAAGCCCTGGCTTCGATCAACTTCGTGACCACAGCCATTCTGGCTACTTTCGTCGTGGCCGACACCCGCACTTTGCCTTCCACAGCCCAAGGCCAATACCTGATCGGTGGCCTAGCTGGTCTGGCCGTAGCTGCGCTCTGGCTGAACGGTGCCCCGCCTCTGGCCGCCGTGTTTCCCTTGTTGCTGGTACAGGCCTTGAGTCCCTGGGTC
Organism: uncultured Aquimonas sp.; assembly: GCA_964424535.1. Classification (GTDB taxonomy): domain Bacteria; phylum Pseudomonadota; class Gammaproteobacteria; order Xanthomonadales; family Xanthomonadaceae; genus Denitratimonas. The sequence continues at coordinate 4,866 of CAYRJS010000049.1, read as the reverse complement.
GAACACCTGAGTCTGCGCCCTGCCCGCACCCCGGATGCGCCATGAAACCTGCCGATCGCCATGAACTCTTTCGCCGTCTGGCCGAACTGAATCCGCATCCGACTACGGAACTCAAATTCACCACGCCTTTCGAATTGCTGATTGCGGTGATCCTGTCGGCCCAGGCCACCGATGTCGGGGTCAACAAGGCCACACGACATCTTTTTCCCGTGGCCAATACCCCACAGGCGATCCTGGCGCTGGGCGAAGAGGGCCTCAAGCGCCATATCGCCACGATTGGCCTGTTCAACACCAAGGCCCGCAATATCATCGCCACCTGCAAGCTGCTGCTGGAGCGCCACAACGGCGAAGTACCGCATACGCGCGAGGCCCTGGAAGCCCTGCCCGGAGTTGGCCGCAAGACCGCCAACGTGGTCATCAACACGGCCTTTGGCGAACCCACCATCGCCGTGGATACGCATATCTTCCGGGTCGCCAACCGCACCGGTCTGGCCCCGGGCAAGACCGTGCTGGAGGTGGAAAAAAAGCTCCTGCGCAACGTCCCGGCCGAGTATCGCAAGGATGCCCATCACTGGTTGATCCTGCACGGGCGTTATGTCTGCAAGGCCCGCAAACCCGACTGCCCGAACTGCGTGATCCGCGATCTATGCGCCTACAAGTTCAAGACGCCCGGAACACCGGGCGAAGTCTAAGCGCCTGACATTTCCTTCATCAGGCACTCGATCCGGCTTTGTCGATCCGACTCTGCATACGGCTGTCGGGGCGAATGGCCCCAGACCGGGGATGGCCAGGCCGGATCGTCGCGATAACGACCCAGCACGTGCACATGCAATTGTTCGACCTGGTTGCCCAGGGCTGCAACATTGAGCTTGTCCGGCACAAACAGGGACTTGAGAGTCTGCGCCGCCTGTTCAAGTTCATCGCCCAGTTGCACACGTTCGTGCCGGGGCAAATCGAACACTTCCCGCAGGCCGGGACGACGCGGCACCAGAATCAGCCAGGGCCAGCGGGCTTCATCCATCAGCAATACCCGGCACAGTGGCAAGTCGCAGACCAGCCCGGTATCGGCAACCAGCCTCGGGTCCAGAGCAAAAGCGACGTCCTGGCTCACGAACCCAGCACCCAGCGGAAGAAGCGACGGGTCAGGCGGAAGGCACCTTGAGCGGCGGCTTCGTCGTAATCCTCACGCTGATCGCAATTGAAGCCATGACTGGCATCCCAGACCCGGATCAAGGCACGCGGCAGGGCATCACGATGCGCCTGCACGTCTGCGGCACTGATATGCGGATCACGGCTACCAAAATGCATCATCAGATGCGCCTTCGGGCGCTCGCGCAAGAACGGCACCGTGCGCCCGCCGTAATAACTCACCGCCGGCAAGCCCAATCGGGTATTGGCCAAAAACGCCACCGTGCCGCCCCAGCAATAACCAACCACACCGACGTGTTCCACCTGATCGCGCAAACGCTCGGCGGCGGCAGCGACATCCTGGATGGCACGATCAAAGTCGATACGCGAAGCCAGGGCCATGCCGTGCCGGATTCCCGCCGCGTCGTAGTCCAGTTCGATGCCCGGTTCGATATGGTCGAAAAACGCCGGGGCAATGGCGCAAAAACCATGGGCGGCAAAACGGTCCACCACCGAACGGATATGGCGGTTGACGCCAAAGATTTCCTGTACCACCACGATGCCACCGCGGGGTGCATCATGTGGGTCGGCACGCCAACCGCCAATCACGCCGGTCGGAGTATTCAATCGGGTTGGAGCCATGGCCGAGCTTCCATCGATGCAGAACAAGGCCTGCCAGTTTCACCGCACGCGACGTCCACGGCAAGCCCGGTTGTCATCACGGCCTTGCGGTTTGCAACTCCAGCCGATACAGATCGCCAAAGCGTTGACCTTGAAGGTCTTCCGCCCTCTTGAGTTCATCGGCCAGCACCAGGGTTTCGCCCTCGAAAACAACGACTTCAGGAACCGCTGCGATCATCCGCCCCCGTTCATTGCGCACCTGCCCCAGCACCAGGCGCGTGAACTGTCCACCGGGATCAGGTTTGCCGTGAATCACGATACTGCCATCACGCTCCACCAGGATCAGCCGGTGTCGATTGCCAAATACCCCCAGAAACGGGAACGGGGCGTACACCAGACGAGCGATGCCGTTGACCCCGGAAGATGCCTGCGTCTTCATCAAGCCAAAGGCGGTGCGGCCCTTGATCTTGCTGGACTCAAGCTCGATGCGCAGCATCTTGCGCGCGTACCAAAGACATTCGGCCAGGGAAACGAACTGGGCTTCAGTAAAACGCTCCGGCGGCAGATAAAGGGTGTCGCCGTTGTCGTAATAGCCGTATTTCAGTTCGGGATCGTCACGATCCGTACTCAGGCCGAACTCCACGGTACGCTTGCGATCCGCAAGCAGGTAGGCATCAAGTTCATGGTCATAGGCCTCATAGCGCAACGCCGCCAGAGACACGCCCTGATACAGGTAGCGCAAGGCCACCCTGGACGTGCCTGCCATGTTGCCTTGATACGGGCGCGCCTCCACCACGAACCTGCCCTCGTCGCACTGGGTCTGGGCAATGGGCCGGAAGCGCGCCGCCTCGACGGGGGCAGCGAGTAAGGACAAGACCAGCAACAACAGCATGGGGCGCATGGTGCCTCCTGCCAATGCCCGACAAGCCATTCGCAGTATCAGCCAGAACGGCTTGCCTCGGCAGCGAATGGATTTGTCAGTCGAAGGGATCGTGGAGAACGATATTGGCATCCCGATCCGGTCCGGTCGAGACCATTGCCAGCGGGCAGCCGACCAATTCCTCCAGGGCCCGCAGATAGGCCCGAGCGGCGGCTGGCAGTTGTTCCCAGACAGTGATGTCGTGGGTGGATTCGCTCCAGCCGGGGAACTCCAGGTACTCGGGCTCGCACTCATCCCAGCCACTGGCATCGAGCGGGGCGTATTCGGTGACCTTGCCGCGGTACTTGTAGCCGATGCACATCTTCAGGCTGGGCAGACCATCGAGCACGTCGAGCTTGGTCACGCACAGGCCGGAAATGCCGTTGATGGCCACGGCCCGCTTGAGAGCCACGATGTCGATCCAACCACAGCGACGCGGACGTCCGGTGGAAGCGCCGAATTCGGCTCCACGGCGACGAATTTCTTCGCCCATGGCATCGTCCAGCTCGGTCGGGAACGGTCCGCCACCCACGCGCGTGGCGTAGGCCTTGGCGATGCCCAGAACATAGTCGATGGCGCGCGCGCCCACGCCGGTACCGGCCAAGGCACCGCCCACCGTGGTGTTGGACGAGGTGACATAGGGATAGGTGCCGTGGTCGATATCGAGCAAGGCGCCCTGCGCGCCTTCGAACAGCACCCGTTTGCCTTCGCGCCGCAACTGGTGGAGCAATCCGGCAACGTCGGATTTCATCGGTTGCACGTAGTCGGCAAAGGCCAGGGCGTCATCAAGGGTCTGCTGGTAATCGACCGCTTCGGCACCCAGATAACCGGTCAACACGAAGTTGTGATAATCCAGCGCGGCGCGCAGCTTGTCGGCCAGTTCATTGGGGTAATGCAGATCGGCCACGCGGATGCCGCGACGGGCCACCTTGTCTTCATAAGCCGGGCCGATGCCACGCCCGGTGGTGCCGATGGCCTTGCCGCCAGCAGCCCTTTCCCGGGCCTGATCCAGGGCGATGTGATAAGGCATGATCAAGGGTGTGGCCGGGCTGATCTTGAGGCGCGAACGCACATCCACGCCTTCGCCTTCCAGTTCCTCGATTTCCTTGCGCAAGGCTGCCGGGCTGAGCACGACGCCATTGCCGATCAAACACAGCACGCCTTCGCGCAAGATCCCGGAAGGAATCAGATGCAAGACGGTTTTCTTGCCACCGATCACCAGGGTATGGCCAGCATTGTGGCCGCCCTGAAAACGTGCCACCGCGCTGACTTTTTCGGTCAACAGGTCGACGATCTTGCCCTTGCCCTCGTCGCCCCACTGCGCCCCCAACACCACTACCGACTGACCCATCGCAAAACTCCTTCGTGCCGTTGCCCCGGCCTCATCGGGAGTGCCAGGGCAGAAAACAGAACGACGTTCGCTCAGGACTCTCCGGGCCTGCTTCCTGTCGCTGGCATCGGGCCAGAGACGGGTTTCATGAGCAGCACGGATAACCGTTGCAGACGTGAAAAAAGCCGGGCGAACCCGACTTTTGCGCATTATCCGCCATTTTCACCGGCTTTTCATGAAATCCGGGCCTACAGCCGGATTCACCGTGCAGGAACCTGCAATTCGGCAGCGTCGAAAATCGCCACATGCGCCACGCCATCGGCCCCGATCCAGCCGCGGTACATGCCCTCGGTGTTGAAGGGGAAAGCCATGCTGCCATCGGCGCCCAAGGCGATCGCACCACCATTGCCACCGGCGGCAGGAATGATCTGGTTGATGACGGTTTCGGCCGCTTCAGCCAGGGACTGGCCGGCATAGGCGACCCGGGCGCAGATATCGTGCGCGGCAGCGGTGCGGATATAGAACTCGCCCCAGCCGGTGCCGGATACCGCGCACCGGGTATCGGCCCAGGTACCGGCGCCGATGATGGGCGAATCCCCCACCCGGCCAAAGCGCTTGTTGGTCATGCCCCCAGTCGAGGTGCCGGCCGCCAGGTGCCCGCGCGCATCCAGGGCCAGCGCCCCCACGGTGCCGAAATAGGCGATCCCGGGTGGCTCCGGCAAGGGCTCGTTACGGCTCTGGGCTTCGGCTTCGTCCTGCAGCGCCCGCCGCAAGGATTGCCAGCGTGGTTCAGTGCGAAAATAGTCGGGATTGACCTGTTCGATACCCTGGGCCTGGGCAAATTGCTCGGCTCCAGCTCCGGTCACCA
>CAYRJS010000048.1:6991-13063 GCA_964424535.1 uncultured Aquimonas sp. | reverse complement strand
CGGTACAGGCCGAGCCTCATGCCGCCACCCTTGGCGTTGCCCTCGATGGTGCGCGTGAAAGCAACTTCGCCGGTGGTGGTGTCCACGACCCGGATGTCCACGGCGATATAGGCGTTCTGGCTCTTGCCACCGACCGAAATGCCACGGAAGCTGATGCCGCCGCCGGTATCCTTCACGTTGTCCTCGTAGGAGGTCACGGTGCCCATGACGAGATAACGGGCGCCGGTGAGCTGGCCGATCTTGGCGCTGGTACCGGGCCGGACTCGGCCTGATGCACCCAGATCCTGTTCGTTCAGCACGGCTTCGAGCTTGTTGCGTTCCACCACCGTGAAGCTGTGTGTGGCGGCAAGCTCGTTGGTCAACATCCCTGAAAGCTCCCAGCCCACGCCACCACGCCACCAGCCAGCACCGGATTCGTTGCGGAATTCGGCCACACCGATGGACGGCTTTTCTTGTGCCATTGCGATCTGGGCGCCAATCATGGACGCCAGGACCAGAATTACGCCCAACCAAAGTCGTTGATTCACTGCTTTATCTCCCTAAGTTTCCGAACGAGGGTATCAAAAATAAAATCCTGTCGTCCTAGCCCACCTAGTGACGATCATCGCATAGTCATACGGAGCACGATGGCAAAAGTGGCACTCCGGGTCGATCAGGTTCACAAACTCTTCACAAAACAGATCATCGAAGTCGAATTCGTTTACCTCGAAAAACCCGGAAACCCGCGGATTCCTGCGCTACCCATCTCCGTGACATCTACCCCGCAATCCAGACCAGCGAAGCCATGCGTCCGCTGCGCCCATCCCGGCGATGGGAGTAAAAACGATCGGGATCGGACAAAGTACACAGACCGCCACCGTACACGGCGTTGACGCCTGCATGGGTCAGGCGCTGACGAGCCAGGGCATACAGATCGATCAACCAATGTCCGGGGCGCGTAACCTGGAAACAACTGCCGGCTGCGGGATCGTGTTCGAGAAAGGCGGTGCGGACTTCATCGCCGATTTCATAGTGCTCAGGTCCGGCGGCAGGTCCGAGCCAGGCCAGCAGGGAATCAGGTGGCGTTTGCATGGCGGCAACCGTGGCTTCCAGCACGCCAGCGGCAAGTCCGCGCCAGCCGGCATGGGCGACGGCAACTTCCGAACCGTCGCGAGCGGCCAGGAGCACGGGCAGGCAATCGGCTGTCATGACCGCGAGTACGGCGCCTGGGATGTGGGTCACGGCAGCATCGGCTTGGGGAATTTCGGGATCCGGGTGCAGGCTGCGAACCCGATGCACATGGGTGCCGTGAACCTGGGTCAGCCAGTGCGGTGCTTGCGGCAAATCGGCCAGTTCGAGCAGGCGTTGGCGATTGTGGGCCACGGCTTGTGGTTCATCGCCACAGTGTGCGCCCAGGTTGAAGCTATCAAACGGTGGCAGGGAAGCACCCGGCAGGTAGCGCGTGGTCACCAGCGCACGCACCTTGGCTGGAACGGGCCAGTCTGGCTGGATGAGCTCACCAGGCGTCATCGGGATGCTCCACCAGATCCTGCCGCAGGGCCGCTGCCAAGGCGAGAAAATCGGCTGGGGGCGGGGCCTGGACGCTTATGGGTGTGCCAGTAATGGGATGTTCGAAAGCCAGCTTTTCCGCATGCAAGGCCTGGCGCCGGAATCCGCGCAGGGTGTCGATGGTTGCCTCACTGGCGGCCTTGGGCAGACGCAGGTTGCCGCCGTAAAGGTTATCGCCCACCAGCGGATGGCGAATATGTGCCAGATGCACGCGGATCTGGTGGGTGCGCCCGGTTTCCAGCACGCATTCGATACGGGTATGGATGCGATAGCGTTCGCGTACCCGGTAGTGAGTAACCGCCGGTTTGCCATCTTCGCGTACGGCACGGCGCAGGCGATCGACAGGATGACGGTCCAGCGGCGCATCCACGGTGCCGCCGGCGATTATCGGCCCGTTCACGATGGCCTCGTACTGGCGGTGGATGTGTCGCGCGGCAAGTTGTTCGACCAGAGCGGTATGGGCCGGTACCGTGCGCGCCACGAGCAAGGCGCCGGAGGTGTCCTTGTCGAGCCGGTGTACCAGACCGGCGCGGGGCAGTACCGCCAGGTCGGGATCGTGGTGCAGCAGGGCATTGACCAGGGTGCCGGCATGGTTGCCAGCGCCTGGGTGCACGACCAGTCCGACCGGTTTGTTGAGCACCAGCAGGTGTTCGTCCTGATACAGGATGTCCAGCGCGATGGCTTCAGGCGCCGCTGTCGTGGCGGTTTCCAGCTCTGCTTCGATCACGGCGTGCTCGCCGCCACGCACGGCATCGCGAGGACGTGGCACCTGCCCATCCAGTTGCACTTTGCCGGCCTTGAGCCATTGGCTCAGGCGCGAGCGCGAGTATTCCGGAAACAGGTCGGCAAGAGCCCGATCCACGCGCTGGCCAGCAGCTTCCAGCGGGATGCGAATCTCGTGCACGGTCACGTTTTTAGGGGTGGGGGTGGTCATGATCTGGCGGGCTCTTGGGGCTGGAGAACGGCATCAAACGCGGTCGCTTCACACTTTTTTCATGAGCCACCTGATTGCTTTCGGCTATTATGCCCCGTCCTACGTCTGCCACGGCAGCACCTATACACCCATGACTCGACTTCACGGTTTCGCCCGTCTGGCCATCTTGCTGGCCCTCATATTTCTGGTTGCCGCCTGTGGCCGTTGGGCCAAGAAGGAGGATCCGCTGGAAACCTTGCCAGTGGATGCGCTTTACAAGGAAGCCAAGGCATCGCTGGAACGCGGCAACGTGAGCCGGGCCCAGCGCTACTACCAGCGCCTGGTGGCACGCTTTCCCTATGGGCCTTATACCGAGCAATCGCAAATCGAGCTGGCCTATGCCTACTACAAGGGCAACAAACCCGAGGACGCAACCTCGGCGGTCAACCGCTTCATCCGTACCTATCCGGCGCACCAGAACATCGAATACGTGTACTACCTGCGCGGGTTGATCAATGCCAACCGCAGCGATGGTTCTCTGTTGCGCATCGCTCGCCTGGATCCGACCCAGCGAGAGCAGACTTCATTGAAGCAATCCTTCAATGATTTCAACGAGTTGATTCAACGTTACCCCAACAGTCGTTATGCCCCTGATGCGCGTCAGCGGATGGTGCACTTGCGCAACCAGATGGCCCGCCACGACCTCAATGTCGCCGTGTTCTATCTGGGCCGTCGGGCCTGGGTGGCGGCGGCCAATCGCGGCAAGTACGTGATCGAGCAGTATCCGCAAAATATCTACAGCGCCGATGCCCTGGCGGTCATGAGCGAGGCTTACGCCCGTCTGGGTCAGCAGGGCCTGTCCGGCGATGCCCGTCGGGTGCTGGAGCTCAACTATCCCGATCATCCTTACCTGCGTGGTGATTGGCCAGCGGAACGTTCGTGGTGGCGCAAGCTGACACCGTTCGGTTCCGATCAGCGCACCTACTACGGTGATTCACGCGCCGAGGTCGAGATGCCGATGCTGGAGCATCACGGCTGAAACAGGGTCGCGGCGGGTCTTGAGTCTTGCCGCAGTTCTCAGGCTTGGAGCAGGGTCAGACTGAAGCGCGTACCTTTGCCGACTACGCTGGATACATCGATGCGACCGCCGTGAGCGCGCATCACCCCTTGCACCACTGACAAACCCAGGCCAATGCCTTCGCCCGCCGTGCGCGTGGTGAAGAAGGGTTCAAATACCCGCGCCAGCACCTCCGGGCTCATGCCCGTGCCGGTGTCATCCAGATGTATCACGACCGTTCCGGGATCGTTTCCGGTTTGTGCTGACACGCGGAAGTACCCGCCTTCGGGCATGGCCGCACCGGCGTTGGCGGCCACGTTCAGAATCACCAGATCCAGTTGCGTGCGGTTGAAGCGAATCGGTAGCGCGTGCTCGGGCAGTGACATCTGCACCACGACGCGGGCATCCAGCATCTGGCGCAGCAAGGGTTCGACCCCGCGCAAAGCTTCGCAGGCGTCAAAGCACTCGGATTGGGCGGAGTCGTGACGACTGAAATCCAGCATGCGCCGGGTGATCGAGGCGGCCCGTTCGGTGGCTCCATTCACGCCTTCCAGAGCCTCGCGCACGCCGGCTTCGTCCGGTGCACCGCGACCTTTGGCCACGTAGGTGAAGATCAGGGTCAGCAGGTGATTGAAATCGTGGGCGACGCCAGCGGCCAGGCGTCCGGCGGCTTCGACCCGCTGGGCGTGTACCAGTTGTTCCTCGACCTGCTTGCGCTCGGCCATCTCGGCTTCCAGTTGCGTATTGGCCAGGGCCAGGGCATCGGCTCTGCGCGAGGATTCGGCCAGGGTTTCACGCAGGGCCGCGACGCTGCGGTCCACTACCACCGCGATCATCAGCATGATGATGACCTTGGTGGTCAGGATCATCAGTTCGGTGAACGGCCACTCCGGGCCGGGAGCGTGCACTACGGCGTGAACCCCGCCGGCAAAAAATGCCGCCACCACGGCCGCAAACATCAGCCACAGCGCTCCACGACCGATCATCAAACCGGCCAGCACGATCCAGACCACCAGAACCGGTTCTTCGAACACCTGAGGCTGGGCACCCTGGGTGGCGTAGGCAAGCACGGTCGAGGCTGCGATCAGAACGAGGATCTGGCGGATCGCCCACTGGAAGTGCCCGCGCCGGATCAGCCAGAAGCTGAACAGGGCCAGGGCACTGGTCGCCATGGCCAAGGCCAGGCTTTGGCTGTCGCCTTCCCGCCACGGCATGTCCGTGAACAGGATTCGATACAACCAGAGCAGCGGGGTTGGAATACCCAGCAGCAACAACACGATCTGCAGCATCGGGGCGTTGCGGCGATCGACCGGCTCCTCGACCGGAACTCGCGACAACCAAGTGCTGATGCGACCTTTGGAGCGTGGCCGGGGCGAATCGGTGGGTGCGTCCTGCCTGCCTGCCATCGTTGCCATCTCCGGTAAAGACCACGGCGTCATTGGGGTCAGGTCGAGCCCTGGCGCATGATCACGACTATACGGAACTTGTCCGGTGTTTGCGTCGCGGATTTTCAGTCGCGCCAGCCGTGGCTGACCGGCCAGTGTCGCGCCTGGCCAAAGGCGAAACCGGACAGATCAGGCCCCAGCGCGCCCTGGCGACGCTTCCATTCGGCGCGGCGAATCAGTTGCAGCACCCGATCCACGGTAGCCGCGTCAAAACCGGCCTCGACCAGATCCGCCCGGGATCGGGCCTGCTCCAGATATCCGCGCAAGATGGCATCCAGCACCGGATACGGCGGCAGGGAATCCTCATCGCGCTGGTCGGCGCGCAGTTCGGCACTGGGTGGTCGCGCAATCACCGCAGCAGGGATACGCTCGCCATCACCTTGCACATTGCGCCAGCGGCACAGGGCGAAGGCATCGGTCTTGAAAATATCCTTGATCGGGGCAAAACCACCGCAGGAATCGCCGTAGATTGTGCCGTAACCCACGGCCAGTTCGCTCTTGTTGCTGGTGTTGAGCAGCAGACCGCCGAACTTGTTGGACAAGGCCATCATCAACACGCCCCGGCAGCGGCTTTGCAGGTTTTCCTCGGTGACATCCAGATCACGACCGGCAAACAAGGGGGCCAGCGTATCCAGAAAGGCCGAAAACGGGCCTTCGATCGACAGGCTGTGCAGCGTCACGCCGAGTGTTTGGGCCTGCAGCAGTGCCAGATCATTGGACAGCGCGGCGGTATGGCGCGAGGGCAGGGCCACGGCGGTGACGTTGGCGGCGCCGATGGCATCAACAGCCAGGGCCAGCACCAGGGCCGAGTCCAGACCACCGGAAAGTGCCACCCAGACCCGCTGGAAACCTGTGGTGCCCAGATAATCCCGCAGGCCGCGCACCAACGCCCGCCAGGCCAGGCTTTCAGGTTCACTGTGCTGATCTTGCGGCCAGTGCCGAGGCGAAAAACGTCCCGATTCAGGATCAAAATCGGCAGTCAGCAGATGGTCTGCGAAGTGTTCTGCCGCCGGGTGGACAAAACCGTCCGCATCAACCAACAAAGCACCGCCATCGAAAACCAGCTCGTCCTGCCCTCCGACCGCATTGACCCAGGCCAGGGCCAGCCC
>CAYRJS010000048.1:4277-6891 GCA_964424535.1 uncultured Aquimonas sp. | reverse complement strand
CCAGAAAATCCGAACGCGCGAAAAGATCCCCGGCCCCAGCCCCGGATAGCGTCAGTTCCGGAAACACCACCAGATCGGCCGCCTGCTCATCCCGCGCCAGCACCACCTGCTGGCGCACCCGCTCGGCATTGGCAGCCACCGCCCCGACCGGAAAGGCACACTGCGCCAGCGCAATCCGCACATGACCTGACATCGCCGTGATCCTTCAAGAAATCCGATGCCAAGGATAGAGGCTGAGCCGGATTGTGTCCGAATCAATCCGTGCGCAAGGCCGCGATCGGGTCCAGTTGGGCGGCTTGGCGGGCGGGGTAGACGCCGAAGGCCAGGCCGACGAGGGCGCAGGCGGTGGTGGCGATGAAGATCGGCAGGGGCGCCCAGCCGACTTGCCAGCCGGCGCCGGCGGCGATGAGGTAGGCCAGGATGGCGCCGAAGACCACCCCGAGCAGGGCGCCGACGATGCAGATGACGAAGGTTTCGCGCAGGAACTGGTGGATGACGTCGCGCTGGCGCGCGCCCAGGGCACGCAGCAGACCGATTTCGCGGCGGCGTTCGAGCACGTTGGCGAGCATGATGTTCATGATGCCGATGCCGCCCACCAGCAGGCTGACGCCGGCGATGGCGGCCATCACGATCTGGAAGATGCGCTGGGTTTCCTGATGCTGGCGATAGAGCTGAGCTGGGACCACCAGACTGGTGTCGTCGATGCCGCCGTGGCGCTGGTCGAGGACGGCAGCGGTGACGCGCGCGGCTTCGGCGATGCGGGCCGGGTCGTTGATGCGCAGCCAGAAACGGTCGACTTCATCTTCCATCGGCTGGAAGCGGAAACGGGCGCGGGCGGTGGACAGGGGTACGAAGGCGCGATTGCTCTCCAATCCAAGTTGCACGCCTTCGAACTTGTCGGCCGACAGGTCGCGATCAGCGAGTACGCCCACGACCTCGAACCAGGCGTGGTTGAGCTTGACGGCCTGGCCCAGGGCCTTGCCATCGGGAAACAGGTCGCGCGCGGCCTGGAAACCCAGCACCACCACCGAGGCCAGGCTGTCCTCGTCGGCAGCGGTCAAGGTTCGGCCCTGGTCCAGTGCCAGCGTGGCCAGTTCAAAATAGTCGGGAGTCACGCCGCTGATCTGGGCATCGCCGGCGCCGCTGGCGCTGAAGGTGGCGTGGGTCTTGATGCGTTTTTCCACGGCGAACTGCTCGGCTTCGGGTACCGATTCGAGGGCGGCGCGGGCATCGGCCCGTGACAGGCCCAGGCTGCGATTGCGGTTCTCGCGCAGGGTATCGGCGTCGAAGGGCTTGGCTTCCACGATCAGGTTGTTGAGGCCCAGGCCCTGCACCAGCTTGAGGGCTTCGCGGCGGGAGCCTTCGCCCACCGCCTGCATGGCCACGATGGCGCCAATGCCGAAAATCAGACCCAGCAGGGTCAGGCCGGTACGCAGTTTGCGTCGCGACAGTTCTTCCAGGGCTTCGCGCCACAGTCCCAGGGTTGCCCGCCATTGGCCAGGAACCACGGGGCTCATGGGGTGACCTCGGCGGTGGCGAGGGTGTCGGACGAGTCCACGGTTGCCGGCAAAAGCAATACGGCATCACCGGCGGCAAGACCGGACAGGATGCGGGTGCGGGCCGGGCCGCGGGCGCCGGTTTCCACATCCTGGCGCTGCGGTTGGCCGCGACGCAGCACGTAGACATAGCTTTGCCCGGCATCGGAGCCCAGGGCCACATTGGGCACGCTCAGGACCGGTGTTTCGGAGACACCCAGGAACACCTCGGCGTGAAAGGCTTGCCCGGGCACCCAGCCCCAGCGTTCGACGGCATCGGTGGGCAAGGGGGCTTTGGCCTTGAGGTAGCGCACCGGGCTGTCGCGGCTGATGATCTGGGCCGAATTGGCGACGAAATCCAGGCGACTGTCGATGCTTTGTTCGGGGTGCCCCAGCGGGTGCAGGCGCACGTTCATGCCGGTGGCGACGTCGTGGGCGTCGATTTGCGGGATGGACAATTCCAGTTCCAGTTTCGAGGTGTCGGGCAGGCTGCCCAGTTCGTTTTGCGCCCACAGGCTGGCACCCACGGTCGGCTTGTCGCCGCTCCAGTCGGCTTCCAGCATCAGCACGCCATCATGGGGCGCGACCAGTTCCAGCGAAGACAGATCCTCGCGGCGTAGATCGGCGGCGCGCTGGTGGGTGGCGGCCTGGGCGTCGATCACGGCCAGTTCCGCACCACCGCGTTCGCTGGCCTGATCCAGACGCCAGCGCAGGGTGCCGTCCTTGGCATCCAGATAGGTACGGTCCTGGATGGCGTCGAGGATCTGGTTGCGGGCGAACATGGTCAGGTCCGCATCGGCGTAGCGGCTGGCGATGCTCAAATCCGAATCGACCTGAGCCAGGTCGACGTTCAGGCGCCCAACCGTGGCTTCAAGGCTGTCCTGCTTGGCCGCGCGGGACAGAGCGTTGCGTTGCACTTCCAGCAGGGCCTCGGCCAGTTGCAGCTCGCCTTGGGCGGGGGAAAAGCGGGCGATGACATCACCCTGCTTGACGAAGCTGCCGTCGGGCAACAGTTCGGTCAGTTGCTGCCGGGTCCAGTTGCGCCCGGGCACCTTGAGCGGGGTCGAATTGGCGGCGCG
>CAYRJS010000048.1:0-4177 GCA_964424535.1 uncultured Aquimonas sp. | reverse complement strand
CTGCCGACTTCGGCCACATGGCCATCGAGCACACGGCCGCTGCCCTCGGTCACCACGCGGGCGCGCATGCCCACGGCCACCCGGGTCAGATCCCGCTCGTCCACCTGGGTGCGGATGGCCAGGGTATCCATGTCAGGGATCTCGGCGATCGACTGGCCCCGGAACACGCGCGAGCCAACGGCGAATTTTTCCCCGCTCCAACTGGTGTTGTGGCTGATCAGGCCAGCGCGGTTGGCGGTGACGCGCAGGGCCGCCAGCGCGGCCTGGAGGGTGTTGATCTTGTGCTGGGCCAGGGCGATTTCCGAATCGATCAGGCGCAATTCCTGACGCCGCTGTTCGGCGGCCAGAACTTCGCGCTGCTGGGCCAGCTCCATCAGTTCCACGGCTTCGCCACGTTCAATCACCAGCTTGCGGTAGTCGACCCGGCGCACCAGGGTTTCCGGCTGGGTGGCCTTGCGTTCGGCCTTGTCGAGATTGGCGCGGCGTTCCTCGGTGGCCAGGCGTTCGTTGCGTTCGCGCTCGGCCAGTTCCAACAGCAGTTGCTCGCGCTGGGATTGCTTTTCCGCCAGGGCACTGCGCTGGGTCAGCAACTGGTTCTGGCTGTCGCCGCCATCGAACACCACGACCATATCGCCCGGTTGCACCAGGGAACCATCGGATACCAGCTCGGTGATGTTGAGGTTCCAGACGTTGTCGATGCTGGGCGGACCGATCTGCTCGCTGCTGCGCGCGAACACCTCGCCATCCAGGCGCAGCGTCTGGGCGCCGGCAAAGACGGGCAGCAGGAGCAGGCACAAGGCCAACCGTTTCATGGTGTGGTCTCCGCGGCCAGGGTTTCGGCGCGGGCCACGTCCACACGCACGCTCATGCCCGACAGCAGGCGGGGGTTGAGGCTGGCATCGTCGAGAGTGATATCGATCTCGAAATAGCGGCCATCGCCCCATTCCATCTTGCTTTCCGGGGCACCACCGATGCGCTCGATATGGCCGTGGGCGACAACATCGGCCAGTGCATCAAAGTGCAGGGTGACCTTTTGACCAAGCTGCAAGGCGATCCGCTCCGGTTCCAGGGCCCAGGCACGCACGCCCATGGCGCCGGTGCCGGCCACTTCGCCGACCTGGGCGCCGGAGTAGGCCGATACGCCTTCGGCATAGCGGCGTCCGGTGCGCGAATCAAAACCGTGGCGCACGGTGCCGGTTCGAGTCGCCTTCTGCTCGGCGGCTTCCACCTGCAAGCTGTGATAGGAAAGCTGGGCTTCCAGCTTGCGCACTTCCAGTTCGGCATCGACTTGGCGGCGCGTTACGGCGGCCTGTGCGGCAGCCAGTTCTTCGACCTTGAGATCGTGCTCGCGGCGGGCGCGTTCGTATTCGCCAGCGTAGCGGTCAAAATCCAGGGCCGACAGGTGTTCGCGTGGAATCCCGGCGTCAACCTGGGCCTTGTCGCGGGTGGCGCGGGCCTGGATCAGGGCGATGCGGGCATCGATGGCCTTGACCCTGAGTTCGGCCAGATCCTTGTCGCGGCGGGCCCGGGCCTGTTCGAGCTGGGCCTCCAGTTCCTGCACCTGGGTGAGGGAACCGCCCGGGTCCAGGCGCACCAGCACATCGCCGGGCACGACCTGGCTGCCTTCGGGGACGAGATAACTGATCGTGGCTGGGGCGATATCGGTCTGCGGCATCAGGATGGGTTCGGCATCCAGGGCACGCACCTGGCCGGTCAGCATCAACGGGCCAGCCAGCGCCGGGATGCTGATCAGGGCCAGCATGGCCGCAAGCCAGACAGCACGCGTGGGGTGGAAAGAAGAATCAGGCGGCACTGTCATGCTCGATCTTGCCGTCGCGCAGTCGCACCTGGCGCGGTGCATGGGCGGCGACTTCGTTGTCGTGGGTCACCATCACCACGGTCTGTCCTTCGTGGTGCACTTCATCGATCAGGGCCAGAACGTCCTTGGCGCTGCGCGAATCGAGGTTGCCGGTGGGTTCGTCGGCCAGCAACAGGGCCGGTTTCAGCACCAGGGCGCGGGCGATGGCGGCACGTTGCATCTGGCCGCCGGAGAGCTGGCCGGGACGGTGATCCATGCGTTCACCCAGGCCGACCCGCTGGAGCAAGGTTTGTGCCCGCTGCGGGGCTTCCGGGTCAGGGTGTTCGGAAAAACGCATCGGCAAGAGCACGTTTTCCAATACCGTCAGGCGCGGCAGCAGGTGAAAGCTCTGGAACACGAAACCGATATGACCGTTGCGCACCCGACTGGCAGCGGTGTCATCGAGCGTGCGCACCTCGATGCCATCGAGTCGATAACTGCCCGAATCGGGCCGATCCAGGCAGCCCAGGACGTTGAGCAAGGTGGATTTGCCCGAACCGGAGGGGCCGGTCAGGGTCACGTACTCGCCAGCGCGGATCGACAGATCCACGCCATCGAGCGCGCGTACCGTCTGGCCGCTCATGCGGTAGTGGCGGGTTACGGCATCAAGTTCAATCATCGGGGGTGAGGGATTTCGCGGCGGGCACGGGTGATGGAGAAAGACCGGCCCAAAGGCCGTCAAGTTCCGCGGCAGCCTAATCAGCGGCTGGATCGGGCGCGTGTGCCGTTGGACATGGCCAGCGATCATGGTCTGGATGCGTTAAGGTAAAAAAGCACTCACCGACCTTGCGACGTCCGGCGTCGCTGCGACTTGCGTCGTGTCTTCTTGCTTGCCACCAATGACCTGGGGTCATTCTGCCTGGCACGTGCTGACTTCCTCCCAAGCCATCCATTGGAGAAGTACCTATGGTTTTTCGCATTTCCATCGCCCTGGTCGCTTTGCTCGTGATCCTGGCCGGGTTGTTTCCCGTGCCCTTCAATGCCGCGATGCAAGCGACCCTGGCCGAGATCATCAAGGACGCCGGCTGGATGTACTTGTTGATCGTGTTTCTGGCTTTGCTCTTTCTGCTGTATCTCGCGTTTGGCCGCTTTGGCAACCTGCGTATCGGCGGTGAGGACGCCGAGCCGGAATTTTCGACCATGAGCTGGTTGTCGATGATGTTTGCCGCCGGCATGGGTATTGGTCTGGTGTTCTGGGGTGCGGCCGAACCGATTTCGCACTTTGCCTCGCCGCCGGAGAGCCTGGATCCGCAAAGTGTGCTGGCAGCCCGGGCCAGCATGCGCTACGCCTTTTTCCATTGGGGCCTGCATCCATGGGCTATTTATGCCTTGATCGGACTGGCCATGTCCTGGTTCATGTACAACCGGGGCGGGCGTGGTCTGATCAGCGACATGCTGGAACCGGTGATCGGTCGGCACCACACCGGTGCACTTGGGCACGCGGTCAATATCGCGGCAGTGGTGGCCACCGCCATTGGTGTGGCCACCACGCTGGGTTTTGGCACCATCCAGATCGCTGCCGGTCTGGAGCAGGTCTTCGGTTTGAAATCCAGTACCGGCATGCAACTTGCCATCATCGCGGTGGCGTTTTGCCTGTACATGGCCTCCAGTGCCAGCGGTGTGGAACGCGGCATCAAGTGGCTGTCCAATTTCAACCTGGCTCTGGCCGGACTCTTGTTGCTCGTGTTGCTGGCAGTCGGACCCACCGGTTTCATTTTTGAAACCTTTACCACCACCCTGGGTGCCTACGTCAATCAACTGGTGACGATGAGCCTGCGCCTGTCGCCATTCTCGGACAGCCATTGGGTAGCCGATTGGACGATTTTCTACTGGGCCTGGTGGATTGCCTGGGCACCCTTTGTGGGCGCCTTCATTGCCCGGGTTTCCCGGGGACGCACGATCCGCAGCTTCGTCACCGGAGTGGTGCTGGCCCCCAGCATGTTGGGCTTTTTCTGGTTTGCCGTGTTTGGCGGAGCCGCATTGCAGGCACAGATCTTCGGCCAGGTCGATCTGGTGCAGGCCCTGGCCAATGGCTATGAAACCGTGTTGTTTGCCCTGTTCGAGAGTCTGCCGGGCACCTTGCTCCTGTCGGGCATGGCTCTGGTGTTGCTGATCATCTTCTTCGTGACTTCAGCCGATTCGGCGGTGTTGGTGCTGGCCAGCATGTCGACCGACAAGGCGGGTGATCCACCCTTGTCGCGACGGATTATCTGGGGTGTGGCGGTCGCGCTGATTGCAGGCACTTTGTTGCTGGCCGGTGGCCTGGATGCCCTGCAAGGCATGATCATCATCGCGGCCTTGCCGTTCGCGATCCTGATG
>CAYRJS010000047.1:8576-13176 GCA_964424535.1 uncultured Aquimonas sp. | reverse complement strand
CGCCATTGCCGCGGCCGTGCATCCGGATGCTGGCGATGGCGGCCCGGCCCGGCAAGGCGATGGGCGTGGGCGGCAAGCCGATACGGGTGTAGGTGTTGTGTGGGGTATCGGCCTCAAGATGGGCGCGGGTGAGGCGACCACTGAAATCAGGGCCCAGACCATAAATCACGCTGGGATCGGTTTGCAGGCGCATACCCAGACGCAAGCGCCGCACAAATACCCCGGCCACCTGGTCACGTTCCTGCGGTACACCGGTTTCCTTTTCCACGATTGAAGCCAGCACCAAGGCCTCGTAAGGCGAAGCCAACGGCAAATCCTTGGCCCGACCCTGCCAGGCCGTGTCCAGTTCGGCCACCAAGGCTCGATGCGCACGCTGCAGGAGCTGGGCATCACTGGTACCACGGGTGAACTGGTAGGTTTCCGGCAGGAACAGGCCCTCGGGCATCACCGTCCATGGTGCACCTTCGATATCGGCCTCGATGCCCAGATGGGCCAGCAGCTCGTCTTCAGCCACCCCGCCCAAGGTCTGTTGCAGTATCGGATCCTTGCCCAGTGCCAGACGCAGTTCGCGCACGGTCCAGCCTTCGACCACGGTGAACCGATACTGGATTACATCACCACGCCCGAGTTTTTCCAGCAGGGCCAGCGGCGTAAGACCGGGATCGATCGAATACTCACCGGCTTGGACTACGGCATGGTGTTGCCAGGCCAGCGCGCGCCAGTACAGCGCATGCACGCCTCCGTCCAGACCGGCCGCATGCAGACGCGCCACCACGCCCCGGAACGAGGTGCCACGGTCGATCTCGAGCACCTGGGCTGTGCCCGAAGTGGCCAGTGGTGCGGTGCAAAAGCGCTGATAATCCTGATACAACCAATAAGCCGCTGCAGCCGCCACGAGCAGAACCAGCAGCATGAAACCCAGAAACCCACGCCAGAAACCGCGTTGGTAGCGAGCTCCGGGCGTCTGTAGGAGACGGCGCGCGGCAGGTTTGGCAGGTAATGACGTCTTGGTCATGGCTACAGGATAACGGAGGTGGAAAGATCCATGTCTCAATCCAACACGCCGAAGGCGCGCAGCAAGCCTCGGGCCTTGGCCCGGGTTTCGGCCAATTCACGCTCGGGTACGGAATCGGCGACGATACCGGCGCCGGCTCGAAAACTGGCCGTGCGGCCCTGCAGGACCAGGCTGCGAATCAGGATATTGAGGTCCATGCGCCCATCGTGGGCCAGCCAGCCGAAAGCACCGGTATAAGCCCCGCGTCCCTGGCCTTCCAGCTCCGCCACCAATTGCATGCAGCGCACCTTGGGGCAGCCGGTGATGCTGCCGCCGGGAAAGACCGCCTGCACGATCTGGGCAGGCGTGATGCCCGCACGCAAACGCCCACGCACATTGGAGACGATGTGATGGACGTGGGCATAGCTTTCCACCGCCATCAGCTCATCCACCTCGACGCTGCCGGGCTGGCAGATGCGCCCCAGATCATTGCGTTCCAGGTCGATCAACATGATGTGCTCGGCCCGTTCTTTTGGGTCGCCGACCAATTCGCGGATGCGCAGGTCCGGATCTTCATCAGGCAAGCGCGGCCGGGTGCCGGCGATTGGCCGGGTTTCGACATGGGTCTCGGTCACCGCGACCAGACGTTCGGGGGAACTGCTGACAATGGCCCAGTCATCCCAGGCCAAAAGGCCGGAAAACGGCGCCGGATTGGCCTGGCGCAGATGCTGATAGAGGTCACTGGCACCAACCGCGTGTTCGAATTCGACCTGCCAGCGCCGCGACAGATTGATCTGGAAAACATCACCCGCCGCGATATAGCCCAGAGCCCGCCTTACGGCAGCCAGGTAATCCTCCGCCGGTGCCTCCTGCAGCGACAATTGACCCAGCGGCAGGGGCGGCTCGGGCAATGCCGGGCAAGTTTCGATATCGGCCTGCATCTGGTCCAGAAGCTCGGGCTGACCGGGTTCGGCCACCAGCCAACTCGTATCCGTGAACCGATCGACCACGATGGCCGCAGGGCAACGCAAGGCCAAGGCCAGTGGCAGGGTTTCCGGGGCCGGAGGCAAGCGCAGCGAAGGCTCGATCCGGCCGGCGTATTCATAACCGAAGAACAGCCCCCAACCACCGGCAAAGGGACCGGGATAATCCTCGTCTTGCGCTGATATCGCCTGCGCCCGCCAGGCCTGATCCAGCAAGGTGGCAAAATCACCGTCGAGGACCCGACCATCAAGATCGCGGGTTATCCCATCGCGATCCAGCCGCAAACCCTGCTGGGGAAACGCCAATAACAAATCGTGGCGCCCGCGCCTGGCTTCGACGGCGCTGCTTTGCAGCAACATCGGGTAGCGCAAGGGTTTGGCGCGCTGCAACGCCAGCGGATCAAGCCGCCGGGACAGGCGAATGGCAGGCACGTTCGTGCGGCTCAGATGCGGCGAAACACCAGGGAACCGTTGGTGCCACCAAAGCCGAAGCCATTGGACATGGCCGCATCGACCTGCACCTGGCGCGCCACCTTGGGCACGTAGTCCAGATCGCAACCTTCACCCGGTTCATCCAGATTGATGGTCGGCGGCACGACGCCATGATGCAGCGCCAACACGGTGAAGATGGCCTCTACCCCGCCGGCGGCACCCAGCAGATGCCCGGTCATGGACTTGGTGGACGACACCATGACGCGCTGGGCATGGTCACCAAAGGCACGTTTGATCGCCAGGGTTTCAGCCAGATCACCCAAGGGCGTCGAGGTGCCGTGGGCATTGAGGTAACCGACCTGCTCCGGGCGCAACTGGGCATCACGCAAGGCTGCGGCCATGCAGCGCGCCGGGCCTTCGCCGTTTTCGGATGGGGCGGTCATGTGCCAGGCATCGGAGCTGGCGCCAAAGCCGGCCAGTTCGCAGTAGATCCGCGCGCCGCGTGCCTTGGCGTATTCGTATTCTTCCAGCACCAGCACCCCGGCACCGTCGCCCAGCACGAAACCATCGCGGTCCTTGTCCCAGGGACGTGAAGCCAGAGTGGGTTCGTCATTGCGGGTGGACATGGCCTTCATGGCGCAAAAACCGCCCATCGAGGTGGGCGAAGAGCCATGTTCGGCACCGCCGGCCAGCATCACGTCGGCGTCGCCGTACTGGATCATGCGCATGGCCGTACCAATCGAATGATTGGACGAGGCGCAAGCCGACACGGCGGAAAAACTCGGACCCTTGATGCCTTTCAGAATGCTGATTTGTCCCGGCAGCATGTTGATGATGGTGCTGGGGACAAAGAACGGGGAAATCTTGCGCACCCCGCCCTCGTGGTATTTGATGGCGGTCTGCTCGATCCCGAGGATGCCGCCGATGCCCGAGCCCACCAGGATGCCGATACGTTCGGCATTGGCCGGGCTGACTTCCAGGCCAGCATCGTCCAGCGCCATCGAGGCGGCAGCGACACCGTAATGGATGAAGGATTCCATCTTGCGCGCATCCTTGGGCGGGATGAACGCGGTCGGATCAAAATCACGTACTTCGCCGGCAAT
The DNA here is from genome assembly GCA_964424535.1 of uncultured Aquimonas sp. Lineage (GTDB taxonomy): Bacteria > Pseudomonadota > Gammaproteobacteria > Xanthomonadales > Xanthomonadaceae > Denitratimonas. The sequence continues at coordinate 9,664 of CAYRJS010000047.1, read as the reverse complement.
GCGGGTGGCGAAGGTGGAAGCATCGAAGCCGGTGACCGGCCCGATTCCCGAATGTCCCTGCACCAATGCATCCCAGGCCAAGGATACGGTATTGCCCAGCGGTGAAACCAGGCCAAGTCCGGTAATGACGACGCGACGGGTCATCGACTGACTCTCCTCGGGTAGCGAACTGGCAAACCTGCGGGACCGCGATTGCTCGCAGCCCCGCAGACACTGGCATCAACCGACACGTGCGCGTGCCGGTGCCACGCCATCAGGGCGAGGCGTGAGCCTTCACGTAATCGATCGCCTGCTGCACGCTGGTGATCTTTTCGGCTTCCTCGTCCGGGATCTCGCACTCGAACTCTTCTTCGAGCGCCATTACCAGCTCGACGGTATCGAGGGAATCCGCGCCCAGATCGTCGACAAACGAGGCATTCGGGGTGACATCCTCTTCCTTTACGCCCAGTTGATCCACAACGATCTTCTTGACACGTTCTTCGATGCTGCTCATTGCTTGTATATCCTCAGGGAAAAGCCCGCGCATTGTAGTGGACACCGGCGTTGCGAGCCACCCGCCGATATCCGAAACCTTCAGAGCCCGGCCAAGACCGGCACTCGTCGAAAACCATCATGGCATATACATGCCACCGTTGACGTGCAGGGTTTCACCGGTGACATAAGCCGCCGCCGGCGAAGCCAGGAAGGCTACGGCATGGGCCACGTCTTGCGGCGAACCCAGTCGGCCCAGGGCAATCTGCGCCTGCATGGCGCCCTTGGCCTCTTCGGGCAGGTTCGCGGTCATGTCGGTTTCAATGAAACCCGGCGCCACCACGTTCACGGTAATGCCGCGCGAGCCCACTTCCTTGGCCAGGGACTTGGAAAATCCGATCAGACCGGCCTTGGCCGCGGCGTAATTGGCCTGGCCGGCATTGCCGGTCAATCCGATCACCGAAGCGATATTGATGATGCGCCCGTGACGGGCCTTCATCATGGCCCGCAGCACGGCCTTGCTGGTGCGAAACACACTGGTCAGGTTGGTATCGATGATGGCCTGCCAGTCCTCGTCCTTCATCCGCAACAACAGGTTGTCGCGGGTGATGCCGGCG
>CAYRJS010000047.1:6764-8566 GCA_964424535.1 uncultured Aquimonas sp. | reverse complement strand
GGCGTTGTTGTCCAGGATCGACACCGCGCCAAAACTCTGGGCGATCTCGGCCAGCAGCGCTTCCACGGCGACCACATCGGTCACATCCAGGACCCGCCCTGCACCTTCGCGCGCAGACAAGCGTGCGTTGATGGCCTCGGCGCCCGACGCGGAGGTCGCGGTACCGATCACGCGCGCGCCCATCCCGGCCAGGGTATCGGCAATGGCGGCACCGATGCCGCGACTGGCGCCGGTGACCAGAACGATCTCATCTTGCAATGACTTGCTCATGACCATGCCTCCAATGACTCCTCCATGCCCGCCAAGGTTCCCAGGGCACGCATGTCGATGCTCTTGTCGATGCGCCGAACCAGGCCCGACAGCACCTTGCCGGGACCACATTCGGCCATCCGGGTCACGCCATGATCGGTCAGGGTCTGCACGCAGTCGATCCATTGCACCGGCTGGTACAACTGCCGGGCCAGAACCTGCTGGATCGAGGCCACATCCGGATGCACCTGGGCATCAACGTTGTGCACCACGGGAATCTGCGGCTCACGCCAATCCAGGCTGGCCATGGCCTCGGCCAGGCGGTTGGCTTCATCACGCATCAAGGGCGTATGCGAGGGCACGCTGACGGCCAGCTTCACGGCCTTGCGCACGCCGCGCTCGGCCAGCAGCGCCAGGGCGCGATCGATGGCTTCGGCATGACCACCAATAACGATCTGGCCGGGCGAATTGAAATTGGCCGGTACCAGCACCTGGGCCTGGGCCGCCTGTTCGCAGACTTCCCGCACCAGGGCTTCATCGGCTCCCAGCACGGCGGCCATGGCACCCAGACCATCGGGTGTTGCGCCCTGCATCAATTGCCCGCGCAACCGCACCAGACGCACGCCTTGCGCCAGGGACAAGGCCCCGGATGCCACGAGAGCGGTGTATTCACCCAGGCTGTGCCCGGCCAGCCACTGCGGCTGCGGACCACCCAGATCACGCCAGACCCGCCACACGGCGATACCGGCCGCGAGCAGGGCCGGCTGGGTGAATTCGGTCTGGTTGAGCTGGGCTTCCGGCCCCTGCTGCGAGAGCACCCAAAGATCGACGCCGGTTGCTTCCGAAGCTTCCTCGAAGCAGGTCCGCACACTGGCGTGGGCCTGGTCCAGATCGCCCAGCATGCCCAGCGACTGGGATCCCTGACCGGGAAATACGAAGGCCAATGCGTTTGCCATGATGCATCCTGCTGAAAAGACTCCGCATGATAATTCAGTCCTGCGCGGATCGTCTGTACCACGGCGTAGGGTGCCAGCCGAAAGATCGATGCAGGTTCCGACATGCAGGTGCGTCGAGCCGCCGCCGAACTTACCTTTGTTCCGTCGCCATCGTGGCCAGGCGCAGGGCTTGCACGGCCTTGCCCAGACCGGCCGTGCGCCGATCCGGCAGGCGTGCCAGAACGGCCAGAAATCTCAATCGTTTTGCCGTCTTGCACACACCGGCCATCACTTTCGGTGCGGCCTGATCCAGGACCGGTCGCAGACAATGACCCAGTTCGACGCCATCCTGCGGCAAATGATGCGCGGTACCGGCCATGAACAGCAGCCAGTCACGCACCTGGGCATCGACCAGGCCCATGATCGCGCCGGGATCTTCCTCGAAATCAAGAAAGCCGATGTCGCCTCGGGCATCGACGGTGATATTGCGGGCCTGGGGTTGGCCCAGATAGCTGCCCAGTCGATGTACATCGGCTACGGCCTGGGCCGCACGCTTGAACCAGCACAAAGCCTCGGCAGGTTCCGAGTCGCGCAGGCGACCAGCCAGGGTCTGGCCCA
>CAYRJS010000047.1:2527-6664 GCA_964424535.1 uncultured Aquimonas sp. | reverse complement strand
ATGCCGGGCTTGAACAAAGCAGACACGGCAAACCGAGGATCAATAACGAATCAGTGCCGAGCCCCAGGTAAAGCCACCGCCAAAGGCTTCCAGCAGCAACAGTTCGCCGCGCTGCACCCGCCCCGAGCGCACAGCCTCGTCCAGGGCCAACGGCACCGAGGCCGAAGAGGTATTGCCATGCCGGTCGATGGTGACGATCACCCGCTCCATCGGCATCTGCAGGCGTTTGGCCGTGGCCGAAATGATACGCAAATTGGCCTGATGCGGGATCAGCCAGTCCAGATCGGAACGCTCAAGACCATTGGCTTTCAGGGTTTCATCAACGGTGGCATCCAGGGTCTTGACGGCAATCTTGAAGACCTCGTTGCCGGTCATGTGCACCTTGACCCCGTGATTGGGCTCGTCGGTAAAGCCGCGCGAGACGCCTACCGGATTATGCAGCAGGTGCTCGTAACCACCATCAGCGTGCAGGTGGGTCGACAAGATGCCAGCCTCGGTGTCGGCCTTGAGCACAACGGCTCCGGCACCGTCACCAAACAGCACGCAGGTACCGCGATCATTCCAGTCAAGCATGCGCGACAGGGTTTCCGCCCCCACTACCAGGGCGGTGCGGGCGGCGCCGGCGCGGATGAACTTGTCGGCTACACCCAGGGCATAGATGAAGCCCGAACAGGCGGCATTGACATCAAAGGCAGCACAGCCGTTGGCACCCAGACGGTGCTGCAACAGGCAGGCTGTGGAGGGGAAGATGATGTCCGGGGTGGTGGTTCCCAGGACAATCAGATCGATCTCGGCAGCAGTGACCCCGGCCGCTTCCAGGGCGCGCGTGGCGGCCTCGAAAGCCAGATCCCCGGTGGTTTGCCCCGGCAGGGCAATATGGCGTTGATGGATGCCGGTGCGCTCGCGGATCCAGGCGTCACTGGTATCGACCTTCTTTTCCAGATCGGCGTTGGTGACGATATTGTCCGGCAAATAGCTGCCGGTTCCTGCAATTCGCGCGTGGACCTGCGTCATCAGCACGTCTCCCTGACAAGAGTGGTAGGCCGTGATGGTAGTGTCCCGCCTCGCAAATAGCATCAGGCGACCCACTTTTCCTCACGATCGGGGACTGTCACTCGCCCGCATGGCACCGCGGTCCAGGCTTGCCCCGATCCGTGCCGAAACTCGGCCGCAAGGCAGTGACACTGGCGAAAACGGGTATCGAGCGCAAACAGAACGGCGCGATGCACCCTGCAGGGCACACCACGCCGCACTATCCGGTGTCGCATTCAGGCGACTGAGTATCTACGCGGCCACGGCCGCGCAGGGTCAATCTTCGTCGGCAACGGCCGTCTTGACGTCGATCACCTTGCGCCCACGGTAGTAGCCATCCTGGGTGATGTGATGGCGCAGGTGGGTTTCACCCGTGGTCGGATCGGTCGCCAGCTGTTTGGCGGTAAGGGCATCGTGGGAGCGGCGCATGCCACGACGGGAAGGCGTCTTGCGACTTTTCTGGACAGCCATGGGAATTCATCCTCAAATCAAATGCAACCACAGGCGAACCGGACCGGTTCATCCGTTTTTCTCAAGACCGGGCCAAGCAACAACCTGATCCCTCAATTCTTGTCACGCAAGCTGGCCAATACCGAAAACGGATTGACCGGCTCAACCACCTCGTCGGCAGACGCTCCGGCTGCAGACCAGGCCCGGGTTTCAGCCAGCAAACCCGTTTCGCTCATCGGCACTACCGGGACGGCCAGAATCAGCTCATCCTCGATCACGTCCAGCAAACGCATCGCGCCAGTGGCAGGAACCAGCAAGGGTTCGACATCTGGTGGCAATGCGGCTTCTTCGTGTTCGGCCCGAATCAAACCAAGCTGCTGATGAATCACGACCGGCAGCTCGAAACGTTCCAGGGTTCGTTGGCAAACCAGTGGCAGGCGCGTTTCAGCCGTCAGATCAAGCAAGGCCTGGCCCTGTTCATTCCGGTCAAAATCAATCCGGAACGTGCAAGTACCCTCGGCATCAGCCAAACAGGTCACCAGTCGCGGCATGGCTTCAAGGCCAACCCGGCCTTCGAAAATACGCCGCGCCGTGACCATGCGCCAAACATCAACCGACTCTGGCAGATCAGCGAACATAAGCGCGGCAGTATAGCATTATCAACAAATGCGTCAATCGAATCGACTTTGGGCCACTTCAACCCGTCTCAAAAGGGACCATTGCTGGCGAAGTTGGCGGGGTTTTGGCAGACTGCCTGGATTGATCACGGAAGCTTGCGCGCGTGGATTATTTCCAGATCGCCATCATTGCTCTGGCTGTTATTGCCCTGGTCGCGGTATACCTGCGCCATCGCAGTGTGCGGCGCGAGCGCAGCATGCGGCGACTACTCGACCAGGCCGATGCCCTGGAAGCTTTGCTGCACCGCACCCGGGAGCGCATGGGCGAAATGCGCGAGGTCGTGCGGCGGGTGCCGGCCGATATCGCCGAACAAGCCCATGCCTCGCTCGACACCGAAACCCAGGTGCAGCAAGGCCTGCGCAACGTGCTTGAACATCGTCTGTGGATCTCCCGGCACGGCATGCAGGCCACCCAGAAGGAACTGGATGCTGCCTGTGCCGCCATGGACCGCGCCCACGACACTATCGCCCGGCAACTGAGTTTGCTGGAAAGTGCCGGCGCCGAGCTGGCCGATGTCACCCAGGCCGCGATGGAGCAAGCCGCACGCGAACCTGCCGGGCTGACCCGTCAGGCGGGTGACGACTGAGGGCAACCGGAGCCCCCTGCCCATCATGGATGACGGCGAGCACCCGGTGAAATTCAGCAGACAAAATGCTGCACTGCCGCAAAGGTGCGAATTTCTGGCATAGTTCAGTTTCTCCACCACACATTCAGCCGCTTGCCATGCCCACAACATCCTTTCCCAAGCAGGACATCCGCATCCTTTTGCTGGAGGGCGTCAGTCAAAGTGCGGTCGATGTCTTCCAGGCAGCCGGCTACAGCCGGATCGATTACCAGCGCAAATCCCTGCCCAAGGATGAGCTGATCGAGCAGATCGCTTCGGCGCACCTGATCGGGATTCGCTCCCGCACCCAGCTTACCGCCGAAGTCCTGAGCCACGCTCGCCGCTTGATCGGTATTGGATGTTTTTGCATCGGCACCAATCAGGTCGACCTGGACGCTGCCAAGGCCCTGGGCATCCCGGTGTTCAATGCGCCCTACTCCAACACCCGTTCGGTGGCCGAGCTGGTGATTGCCGAGGCCATCATGCTGATGCGGCGGGTTCCGGAAAAAAGTGCCCAATGCCATCGCCACGTCTGGGCCAAATCCGCTACCGGCAGCTACGAAGTGCGCGACAAGGTGTTGGGCATCGTCGGTTACGGCCATATCGGTACCCAGGTCGGGGTTCTGGCCGAATCACTCGGCATGCGGGTGATTTATCACGATATCGAAACCAAACTGGCCCTGGGCAACGCCCATGCGGCCAAGGGTCTGGATGACCTGCTCGAACGCGCCGATATCGTCAGCCTGCACGTGCCCGAAACCCCCGCCACGCGCATGATGTTCGGGCCGGAACAAATTGCCCGCATGCGTCCAGGCGCCGTGTTGATCAATGCCTCACGCGGCAGCGTGGTGGATCTGGAGGCGCTGGCCGAGGCCCTGCGCAGTGAAAAACTGGGCGGCGCCGCCATCGACGTGTTTCCGGTCGAACCCAAGGCCAACGACGAACCTTTCCATTCCCCGCTGTGCGGCATGGACAACGTCATACTCACCCCGCACGTGGGCGGCAGCACCCTGGAAGCGCAGGACAATATCGGCGTCGAGGTAGCCTCCAAGCTGGTGCGCTACAGCGACAACGGCTCGACCCTGTCGGCCGTCAACTTCCCGCAAGTGGCCCTGCCCGAGCATCCCGACAGTCGCCGTCTGCTGCATATCCATCGCAACGTGCCGGGCGTGCTGTCACAGATCAACGAGGTGTTTTCGCGCGAGCAGGTCAATATCAACGGCCAGTACCTGCAGACCGATGCGGCCATCGGCTATGTCGTCATCGACGTGGCCACGACCGAGGCCCAGGCTTCGGCTTTGCGCACGGCCTTGTCGGCAATTCCAGGCACAGTCAAAACTCGCGTTCTGTACTGACCTGGCAACACCGACACT
>CAYRJS010000047.1:0-2427 GCA_964424535.1 uncultured Aquimonas sp. | reverse complement strand
TTTCATGCGGTTCTGGGCCACGAAATCGCGCAGCAGGCCATCCAGCGCCCGCATGATTTCCGGCTCGCCGTCGATCTCAAACGGCCCGAACTGTTCGATCGCGCGCATGCCCTCTTCCTTGACGTTGCCGGCAACGATGCCGGAAAAGGCCCGACGCAGATTGGAAGCCAGCACGTGCGGCGGCAGGTCACGGTGCAGGTTCAAGGCGCGCATGTTCTCGTGGGTCGGCATGAAGGGGTGCTGCAATTCTGGCTGGATGCGCAAGGACCAGTTGAAGAAAAAGGCGTCCTTGGATTCCAGCCGATGCGTCAGCACCTGTTTGAAACCCTGCTGCATGTAAGTCGCAACCTCGCGCGGGCGATCGACCAGGATCTTGTAATGGCGGGCCACATCCTGGCCCAGGGTCAGGCGCAGGAAGTGGTCGATGCGCTCGAAATAGGCCGCTGACTGCGCCGGCCCGGTAAAGACCAGCGGGAAGGGAATGCCGGCGTTGGCCGGATCCAGAAGGATGCCCAGCAGGTAAAGGATTTCCTCGGCCGTACCAACCCCGCCAGGGAACACGATGATGCCGTGGCCCAGACGCACAAAGGCTTCCAGACGCTTTTCGATATCCGGCATGATCACCAGTTCGTTGACGATCGGGTTCGGCGATTCGGCCGCAATAATGCCCGGCTCGGTGATACCCAGATAACGGTTGCCATTGCGGCGCTGCTTGGCATGGGCAATGGTGGCGCCCTTCATCGGCCCCTTCATCGCACCCGGACCGCAACCGGTGCAGATATCCAGACCGCGCAGACCCAACTGGTAGCCCACATCCTTGGTGTAGATGTATTCCTCGCGCCCGATCGAGTGTCCACCCCAGCACACCACGATATTGGGATCCACGTGGGGACGCATGGCCCGCGCATTGCGCAGGATCTCAAAGACGGCATTGGTGATGTCTTCCGGATCGTCCAGGTTGAACAGGCCGCTGTTCTGGATCTCCGAAGCGGTATAGGCAATGTCACGCACCACCGCGAACAGCAATTCGGCGACACCGGCAATGATCCGGCCATCAACAAAGGCCTCAGCCGGAGCCTGGACCAGCTCCAGCTTGATGCCCCGATCCTGCTGCACCGTCTGGATATCAAAACCCGGGTATCGCGCCAGGGCGGCGCGCGGATCGTCGGACGCCGTGCCCGAGGTCAGCACCGCCAGCGCACAGCGGCGCAAGAGTTCGTGCAGGCCGCCATTGCTGGCATCCTGCAGGCGGCTGACTTCATGGCGGGAAAGGATATCCAGGCCTGCGCGGGGATAAACGCGCGAATTGACGGTTGGAGCACTCATTGCACACGGATTCTCATTGACATCGACAAGACCGCCTAGCATGCCACAGAATGGACATTTGCAGCGCTGATGGATGCGACAGGACACAAATCCGGCGCCCTTTCGCAATATCGTTTTCGGCTTGATGCCAGCATCAGGAACACCATGCCCCTCAAGACTTTCCACCAGCGCAATCAGCCTTTGCCCGTGTCCCATGACTGATCCTCGCCTGCCCGCATCGGGTCGTTACTACCCATGGCTTGATCTGTTGCGTTTTTTTGCAGCCTTGTCGGTGCTGGTTTTTCACTGTGGCGATTTGCTGGGATTGCCATTGCCGTCATCCCTGCCCGGGGCTTGGTTCCAGGCTGGTTTTCTCGGTGTCGACCTGTTTTTTGCCATCAGCGGCGCGGTCATTTTCCTGTCCGTCGTACGCCTGGCACAACGCGCCGAAGAACGTGACCAGGCCGGCGCCTGGCGAGGCCAGTTCCTGCGGCGGCGCATGGCCCGGCTGGTGCCGCTATACCTGTTGACCTCGATCCTGTTCATTCTGGTGGTCAACCCCGAGATCCTGCAGCGCCAGCACCTGGGCTGGCTGCTGACCAGTCAGTTGTTCTTCGTCAGCAACCTGTTCTCGTCCACCCATGGTGTCATCAACGGCCCCACCTGGAGCCTGGGGGTGGAAATGCAGTTCTACCTGCTGATGGCTATCGGCGGTGGCTGGCTGCTACGGCAGCGACGTTGGACCTTGCTGGTACTGGCCTTGGCGCTGGCGGGAGCCTGGCGCTGGCAAACGCTGCACTGGGCACCCGCGACGTCCGGACCTGGGCACACCCAGTACATGTTCATCCACATGCTGCAACTGCCCGGTGTAATCGACGGCTTCATGGCTGGTATCGTGGTCATGTGGTGGCATCTCAAGGCCGATGCCGGGCGTATCCGTCGCCTGTTTCCCTGGCTGGCCGTGACTGCCTTTCTGGTCTGGTGGGCTTTGCTGGTGCTGCTGTTTCGCCATGCCGAGCTGTACTGGTCGCACCCGGCCATGGTCGTCGGCCTGCGCGCTGCCATCGCCCTGGCTTCCGGCTTGCTCGTTGCCGTCATGCTCAGCGTGCCAGCCCGGTTTTC
>CAYRJS010000046.1:10562-13430 GCA_964424535.1 uncultured Aquimonas sp. | reverse complement strand
CCGACCCGGCACAAGCCTCGCGGGCCAGGGCATCAAACTGCGGAATCGACAACCACGGACTGGAAAATCGACCCGCATCGTGCCAGTTCGCAATATCGTCGAAACCGCCTGCTGGCAGCAGGATTTGTCCTTGCTTTGCCGAACCTTGGCGCTGGTGCAACTCGCCCAGACCGGTCCCGATGCTGGCCAGCAACAATAGCCCTACGACGGCCTTCGCCCAGGTCCAATCCCACGGCAAGCCACGCCAACCCAGAGCCAACAAAAAGACCCCGCAGGGCGCCAGGGCATACACCATCCAGCTGGGCGTGGCATCGCGCAGCAAGAGGATAAATACGATGGCCACAAGGCTCACCGGCACCAGCCCCAGCAGCCAGGCTCGCGCTGATTGATCGGCCGCATCCGGCCATTGCCGACGCGCACACAAACGCAGTCCTCCGACCACGGCCAGGATCAGGATGCCGGCATGTGCCAACCACCAGAAACGGATGCCGAACTCCGGCAGCAGATAATTGCCCGCCAACCAGGCACCACCCGCCAGCAATGCCACCAGCACCTCGGGCAAACGCTGCAGTCGCGCCAGCGGTTGCGCCTCGTGCAACCACGACGCGGTGGCACCGGCCTGCGGCCAGCCGGCCTGCATTTCTGCCAACAACGCCGGCAGGAAGGGCACGACAAACACCACTACGCAGGCAGAGAGCCAAAACCAGCGCCGTGGCACAACAACCGCTCGCCACAACGCCAAAGCCACGGCTGGGGCCGTAATCAAGGTGGTGGGATGGGCGTGCAGGGCCAGGGCCAGCATGAGCGTGGCCAGCAAGGCCATCCCCGCGCGCCGCTGCCGCCAGGCCAGCAGGGCCGGCCACAAGGTCGCCAGCACGGCGGTTTCCACCACGCTGGTATGGCTGATCACCAGGGTGCTCTCGCTGACCCAACCCGGCAGGGCGATCAACACCGCAGCCAGCAGACCCAGACGCGCATCCACCAGGCTGCGCCCCAGGCCCCAGGCCAGGGGAATCTTGGCCGCTGCCAACAAACCCACGAACACCGCAACCTGGGTCAGGCTGGTGCCCAGACGCAAGGGCAGGGCCAGCAAGCCGAACCAGACCGGCCCCAGCTTCCAGTGCCCGAACAGGCCGGGGCCATAGGGTGAATACGGGCCGCCGTGGCCCATGGCCCAGGCATTGGCCAGATCCCGGCCCGAATCGGTGACCAGGCTGGCGTTGACGAACAACAGCACCTGCATCACCACCAGCAGACCCAGCACGATGGCCACGGCCCAAGGCGTCGGCCAGGTATTAGAGCGGGATGGGATCATCGACATCCCCGCATCACGTGATCAACTCGGCACCAAGGTGAACCATCAATGGCAGGCAGGACGCAGGCATGGGGCGACATGGTAACGCTCAGACCCACTCTGGCGTGCCTTGCATCGAGCCAAACCCATGTCCTGTCCACGCCCGATTTGACAAAACCCCATCGGCTGTTTGCATCATGGGGATGGACCGCGCTTGGACGGTCATCTTGATCTGGAGATCGCCGTGGCCTTTCGCACCATCATCGAACCCTTCCGCATCCAGTCCGTTGCCCCGATCCGCATGACCACCGAGGTCCAGCGCCTGGCGGCACTCAAGGCTGCCGGCTACAACCTGTTCAACCTGCACGCCGACGATGTGCTGATCGACCTGCTCACCGACTCGGGCACCGGTGCCATGAGTCGCGATCAATGGGCCGCGATCCAGCATGGTGACGAATCCTATGCCGGCAGCCCATCCTTCGAGATCTTCAAGAGCGCGGTGCAAACGCTGTTCCCCTTCGAGCACGTGATCCCGACCCACCAGGGCCGCGCCGCGGAAAAAATCATCTTCACCGTGCTGGGCGGCAAGGGCAAGCTGATCCCCAGCAACACTCATTTCGACACCACCCGCGCCAATGTCGAATACAGCGGTGCCGAAGCCGTGGATCTGGTGATCGCCGAAGGTCGTGACCCGGCCAGTCTGCACCCGTTCAAGGGCAATATGGACGTGGCTGCGCTGGATGCCTTTCTCGGTCAGCATGCCGGGCACGTGCCGGTGGTGTTCGTCACCATCACCAACAATTCCGGCGGTGGCCAGCCGGTGAGCCTGGCCAATCTGCACGAAACCCATGCGGTCTGCCGCCGCCACGGCGTGCCCTTGTTCCTGGACGCCTGCCGCTTTGCCGAAAACGCCTGGTTCATCCGCGAACGCGAACCCGGACAGGGCGAGCGCGATGTCGCTGACATCGTGCGCGAAATGGCCAGCCTGGCCGATGGCATGACCATGAGCGCCAAGAAAGACCCGATGGGCAATATCGGCGGCTGGCTGGCGCTCAACGATGACGCCCTGGCCGAGCAATGCCGCAATCTCTTGATCCTGACCGAGGGTTTTCCCACCTACGGCGGCCTCGCCGGACGCGATCTGGAAGCCCTGGCGCAAGGGCTGAAGGAAGTCGTTGATCACGACTACCTGCGCTATCGCATCCGCTCCACCGCCTACCTGGGCGAAGCCCTGACCGCATCCGGCATCCCGGTGGTGCAGCCCAGCGGTGGCCACGCGGTGTACCTGGATGCCAAGGCCCTGCTGCCGCATATTCCACCCCTGCACTACCCCGGTCAGGCCCTGGCCGTGGCCTTGTACGCAGTCGGTGGCGTGCGCGGCTGCGAGATCGGCACGGTCATGTTCGGCCGCCACCCCGATGGCAGCGAAACCCCCGCCGCCCTGGAACTGGTACGCCTGGCCATCCCGCGCCGCACCTATACCCAGAGTCATATCGACTACGTGATCGAGGTCTGCCAGGAAGTCGCCCGCCGCGCCCCCGATCTGCGCGGCTACCGCATCACCCACGAACCCG
>CAYRJS010000046.1:0-10462 GCA_964424535.1 uncultured Aquimonas sp. | reverse complement strand
GAAGTCGCCCGCCGCGCCCCCGATCTGCGCGGCTACCGCATCACCCACGAACCCGCGCAACTGCGCCACTTCACGGCCCGGTTCGAGCCGCTGGTCTGACAAGCTGCGTGGTCGATCACGCCGCCGTCAGTTTTTCCGACAACTTCGGGTGCGCCAACAACAGACGTAGCAGACACAGCGCCGCACCGGGTGGAGAAAAACGGCCCTGCTCCCAGTCCCGCAACGTCGCGGTGGGCGTGCCGATGCGTTTGGCAAACTCGGCCTGGGATAGGCCCAGGCTGGCTCGTGCGGCACGCACCAATAGTTGCTCAGGCGTGGTGACACGCCCGCTGGTCTTGCCGGCGCGAATGTCGCGGGCTTCGCGCAACGCCTGGCGCAAATCCGGAAGTGGCTCGCCTGCATCGACTTCAATGGCCTTGGCGATCTTCTCGATGTCCATGTCACAGCACCTTTTTGATGTCGCCGGAGGAAACCGTCGCCCGGTCGCTTTTGGCATACATCATCGCCAACAGCACCGTCCCGTCCTCGGCATGATTGAAATAGATCACCCGCACACCACCGCGCTTGCCCACACCTGGCAGCACCCAGCGCACCTTGCGAGCGCCTTCTGCTCCCGGGATCACATCCCCGGCCTCCGGATTCGCTGCCAGCCACGCCAGAAAATCCAGGCGCTGATCTTCCGTCCAATAACCATCGGCCTGACGTTGAAAGGTCGGTGTTTCGATGGTGGTACGCATGTTTTTTAACATACGGGATTTCCGTACTTTTTTCAAGACGGTAATACATCCTTCAAAGTCCAGGAGCAGCATTTCGCCGCATCAAGACAAGATGGGAAACACACGCGTATGTGCATCTGGTTGCCTGCGGCTCATCTGCTAATCGATACAATAATCGGCTGCCGTAAGGTAAGTAACTGCCTCCACACGGCGTCCAAAATCTTCGACCCATGACCTCGTCTTCTTCCCATCTGTCTGCGGCCACGCTTGAGATGCGCCGCACCTTCCGGCTCGCCTTGCCCCTGATTTTCGGGCATGTGGCCACGGGCATGATTGCCTTCGTCAATTCGGTGCTGGCCGGTCAGCACAGCGCCAACACCCTGGCCGGGGTCGCGGTGGGGGCGGCATTGTGGGCGGTGGCAGCAATCGTGCTGGTCGGGGTCTTGCTGGCGGTGCCGCCAACCATTTCACAATTGGCTGGAGCCGGGCGGCGGGCGGAAACCGCGTCCATGTTCCGCCAGGCGCTATGGCTGGCACTGGCGTTGGCGCTGCTGTTGACGGGCTTTTTGCAACTGGCCACCGGTCTCCTGGAACCGATGGGCATTGCCTCCGAGATCCAGCCTGCGGCCAAGGCTTTTCTGCTGGGCGTGCGTTGGGGCGTATTGCCGCTGGCCTGGTATCTGTCGATGCGCTACCTGAGCGAAGGCCTGCACTGGACCATTCCAACCATGGTGCTGGGCCTGTCCGGGCTGGTGCTGCTGGTGCCGCTGGGCTGGGTATTGATGGCCGGCAAGTTCGGTCTGCCGGAACTGGGTGCCAAAGGCCTGGGCCTGGCCACGGCCATCATGTTGTGGTGCCAGGTGCTGGCCTTTGCCTTGTATCTGGCGCGCAGCCGGCGCTTTGCCGATCTGGGTCTGTTCCGCCGTTTTGAATGGCCGCGCTGGCAACCGATCCATCAATTGTTGCGCCTGGGCCTACCGATCGGAATCACCGTGGCCATGGAAGGCGGCCTGTTCATCGCCGCCGCCCTGCTGATCGGGCGCATGGGCGAGGTGCCGGCGGCAGCACACCAGATCGCCCTCAATATCGCCTCGATCACCTTCATGGCGGCGCTGGCCCTGTCGGAAGCCACCACGGTGCGGGTCGGGCACGCCGCCGGCGCCAACGATGCTGCCGGGGTGCGCCACGCCATCCGCGCCGGCTACGCCCTGGTGATCCTGGCCCAGTGCCTGACTGCCGGCACCATCGCCCTGGGCAATCACTGGATCGCGACCATCTACACCCGCGATGCCGCCGTGCTGGCGCTGGCCGCGCACTTGCTGCTGTTTGCCGCCGCCTTCCAGTTGTCCGATGGCATCCAGGTGATGTCGGCCGCGGCTCTGCGTGGTCTCAAGGACACGCGCATGCCGATGCTGCTGGCGGCACTGGCGTATTGGGGCGTGGGCATGCCGCTGGGCGCTGGCTTGGGTCTGGGTCTGGGCTGGGGCGCGCCGGGCATGTGGCTGGGTCTGTTGGCCGGATTGACCATTGCCGCCTTGCTGTTGTCCCTGCGCCTGCACCGCACCACCTCGCGCCTGGACCGCCCCGGCTCCTGGGAACTGGTGCACGGCACCTGAGGATCCCCGGCCCTTCCGGCACATGCACGGGCGTGTTTGCCCGCTATCCTGTCACTTCAAATTTTCGTCAAAGGCTCAGCCATGGCCGATCCGACTTCCAATCCGATCATGCGGTTCTTGCGGCACATCTGGAACAGCGTCAATTTCGCCCGCCGTCTGGTGTTCAATCTGATTTTTCTGGGCATCATCGCGATCTTCGTGGTGGCACTGTTCTCCGGCGGCAAGAAACTGTCCGATCGCAATGTCCTGGTGCTGGCTCCGCAGGGCCAGGTGGTCGAGCAGTTCAGTGTCGATCCGGTTGAGCGGGCGATGGCACGCATGCTGGGCCAGCCGCAGCAGGAAACCCAGTTGCGCGACCTGGTGCGGGCTCTGGCCGCGGCAGCCACCGATACCCGGATCGAGCGGGTAGTGATCCTGCCCGATGGCATGACCGGCATCGGTTTTGCCAGCCTGCAGGAGCTGACCCGGGCCATCAACGAATTCAAGCACAGCGGCAAGCAGGTCGTCGCCTACTCCGATGGCATGGACCAGAAGGGCTATTACCTGGCCACCCTGGCCGATGAAATCTACCTGCACCCCGATGGTGCGGTGCTGCTGGAAGGCCTGGCCCGTTACCAGCCTTACTTCCGCGAAGCCCTGCAGGACAAGCTGGGCGTGGACGTGCACCTGTTCCGGGTGGGTGAATTCAAGTCGGCGGCCGAACCCTTCATCCTCGATGGCCCCTCGGATGAATCCCGCGAGGCCGATCTGTACTGGATGAACGATGTCTGGCAGCGTTATCTGGCCGATATCGCGGATCGGCGCAAACTCGACGCCAACCAGCTGCAGGAACAGATCGACGGGTTCGCCCAGCAGGTGCGTGAGGTCAAGGGCGATCTGGCCCGGCTGGCACTGCAGCAGAAGCTGGTGGACGCACTCAAGACCCAGGACCAGTTCCGCGCCCTGATGATCGAACGCGGCATTGAAGACTCCGAAATCCACAGCTTCCGCCAGGTTGCCATGGATACCTATCTGGGCTTTATCGATCGGGAGAAGTCGCCGTTCGATACCCGTCCCAAAGTGGCCGTAATCGTAGCCCAGGGTGAAATCGCCGCCGGTGATCTGCCGCCTGGCGCCGTGGGTGGCGTGTCCACTTCGCGTCTGGTTCGTCAGGCGCGTGAAGATGCGGACGTGAAAGCCCTGGTGTTGCGGGTCAACTCACCTGGCGGCGGCGTATTTCCGTCCGAGCAGATTCGCCGCGAAGTGGAATTGACCCGCGCCGCCGGCAAGCCGGTGGTGGTGTCGATGGGTGATGTGGCAGCTTCGGGCGGTTACTGGATCTCCATGAACGCCGACATGATCTATGCCCAACCCAGCACCATTACCGGCTCGATCGGCATCTTCGGCCTGTTCATGAACTTCCCCGAGACCCTGGCCAAGATCGGCGTGCGCGTGGACGGAGTTGGCACTACCCGCATCGCCGGCGCCTTCGACCTGACCCGGCCCCTGAATCCGGACGTGGCCGAGGCCATCCAGGCCGTGATCGACCAGGGCTACCGGCAGTTCATCGGCAAGGTGGCCAATGCCCGTGACACCACCCCCGAAGCCATCGACAAGGTGGCCCGAGGCCGGGTCTGGAGTGGCAGTCAGGCTGAAGCCCGAGGTTTGGTGGACGAGCTGGGCGGCCTGGCCGATGCCATCGCCGAAGCAGCGCGCCGAGCCCGGTTGGAAACTGATGGTTGGCAACTCGAATACGTGGAAAAGGCCATGACCCCGTTTGAGAAATTTGTTGCCGATGCCAGTCGCAACGCCCGCCTGAGCGCCCTGCTGGTGCGCACCGGCCTGGTACCGGTCAGTTTGGAAAACAGCAACGCCGGCCGGGAACTGCAGCGCAGCCTGCGCCTGCTCGAATCCCCGGGCGAAGGCGGCAAGCCCTTCAAGACGGTCGCACACTGCTTCTGCGAACTGTGAGGCCATGGGAACGCGGGCGACCGCGTTCCCGTCGTCTTGCCCTCACGCAGGAGCCAATTCCAGCCAGACCGGAGTGTGGTCGCTGGGACGCTCCCAGGTGCGTGGTTCCCGGTCGATGCCAGCGGCGCGCAGACGCGGCTTGAGGGCAGCGCTGGCCAGGACCAGATCGATGCGCAGGCCCAGATTGCGGCGAAACCCGGCCGCCCGGTAATCCCACCAGGAAAATTGCCCGTCGCCGGATTCGAACTGACGGAAACTGTCGCACAAGCCCAGATCGAGCAAGCACTTCAAGGCTGCCCGTTCGGCCGTCGAGGTCAGGATCGAATCCTGATTCCAGATCGCCGGGTCGTGCACATCCCGATCCTCCGGGGCAATATTGAAATCGCCCAGCACCACCATGTCCGGATAGCGCTGGATCTCCGTTTCCAGCCAGGTCTGCAGCGCTGCCAGCCAGCGCAGCTTGTAGGCGTATTTTTCATCGCCCACGGCCTTGCCGTTGACCACATACAGATTGACCACGCGAATTCCATCGATGGTCGCGGCGAGCACCCGGGCCTGGGGATCATCAAAACCGGGGATGCCAACCTGGACCTCCTCCGGCTCACCCAAACGGGAAAGAATGGCCACGCCGTTGTAGGTCTTTTGCCCATGGAACACGCTGTGATAGCCGCGCTCGGCCAGTTCCTGCGCCGGGAAACGATGGTCTTCCTGCTTGGTTTCCTGCAAAGCCACCACATCCGGTTCGGCCTGTTCCAGCCAGGTGCACAGATGGGGCAGGCGCACCGTGAGGGAGTTGACGTTCCAACTGGCGATTTTCATGGTTTTGATTGCGGTCTGATTGCATTGAACCTGTATAAGGTAGCCGATCGATCGCGCAGACCCCGATGAACCCAGGATTTCATGCCGAAAGAAAATTACTTGCAGAATGAAAAATAATATGCAGAATAAACATACATGCTTGGAGACTGGCGAGTCATGGCCAATTCCACCCATCAGATCATCGTGCGCGATTTGCGCAACACCCGCGACCTGCGGGCGCGAATCCTGACGCTGGCCGCCGAGCTGGCCACGGCGCCCCGGTCCACCGGTCGGCTGGTCGTGATCGACCCGGCGATTACCACCGCTACGATCCGCAAGGAATGGCGTGACCACCTGCCCGCCTTGGCCACCGAGGTACGCGCACGCATGGCCCTGCAGATCGAACAGGCTGATCCAGTCAGGGAAATCCGGGACAGCGCCCAGACCACAGCCGATCTCTTGCCTCTGGAGCGGCCCAATTACCGCCATGAGGTGTTGCGACTGCTGCTCGCTGCCAGCCTTGAGAACACGCAGCCGCCATCGGTCAAGCAATTGGTGGAACATATCGGCGTCTCGCAAACGCCCATCCGCGAAGCCCTGGCCGAACTGAAGCAGGCCGGGCTGGTGCACGCCAGTGGTCGGGGCGTTGGCATCACGACGGGAGATCTGTCCAACGAATTGCTGGCCAAGCTCCGGGCCTTGCCGCAAACCCTGCGCTTCCGCTTCGAGCGTGGTGCCCGCATCAAATCTCCGGCTGAACTGGTGCATCGCGCCGAACCCTTGCTTGGTCCCGATGGTCCGGTCAACTGGCAGTTGTTTGCCCTGTCCGGAACCCCGGTGGCGCAAAGGCAGGTGTCGAATCTGGATCTGGTGGGTACGCCGCGTCTGGATCTGCTCGCCAATATCCCGCGTGGCGACAAGGATTTCGATGCCCGCATCCTGCGTCTGCTGGACGATGGCCTGGAACCCGAACCCAATGTCCTGGCTCCGGCCCCGGTCGTGCTGACGCTGGTGCGTGCCAATCCGCCCCTCGAGGTCACCACCAACACCCACCCGGTACGCCAGGCACGCTCTTGCGATGTGTTCTTGTCCCTGCTCGATATGGGCTTGCGAGCCCAGGCCCTGCACTATGCCCAGGCGCTGGCGTCATGAAGCCCCTGCCCGAGCTGGATGCCAGTGCCCTGTTGCAGAAAATCGCCGAGCGCGTGCCGCCGGCGCTACGCACCCATGTCGTGGTGATCGGCAGCATCGCCAGTGCCTGGGCCTTTCGCGATATTTCCGGCACCCGCACGGTGGCCACCAAGGATATCGACCTGCTGTTGCAACCAGCGATTGATGCCGTCGCCACGGCGCAATTTCTCGGCCAGGAACTGCTGGATGCCGGCTGGCAGCCCACCTATCCGGGCAATCTTCAGCCCGGGCATCTGGATACTCCCGACGAGCGCCTGCCGGCCTTGCGTCTGACTCCGCCCGATGAAGCTGCCGGCTGGTTCGTCGAACTGCTGGCCGAGCCGACCGCCAACCAGGCCACGCGCAAGCACTGGCGACGTTTCCGTACCGATCTGGGTGACTTCGGCTTGCCCAGTTTTCGCTATCTGCGCGTGGCCGTGCACGCTGCCGATGCCACCGACTTCGGTCTGCGCGTGGCGCGTCCGGCCAATATGGCTCTGGCGCATCTACTGGAACATGCCGACCCGGATCGAACCCCCATTTCCAGCCTGCCCGGCAATCCGCCCAGGTTTACCAAGGATGTGGGTCGTGCCATCAGCTTGTGGTGGCTGGCCCGCGAACAATCGCCCCGGGCCGGGGAGCAGTGGCTGGAGCAATGGCGCGCGACCTTGACAGCGCTGTATCCGGGCCAACAAACGCAGATGCAGGCCGCGGCCCGCGCCGGCCTGACTGCCGTCAGCGATTACCTGCGTGAAGCCCATCGTCTGGCCCTGTACAGCGTGCTGGCCCCGCACGGCACCACCCTGACGGCATTTCGCCGTGCCCACGCCAGCTTACTGAAATTGATCGACCGGCTTTAGCGCTGGCCGCAACCGGCCAACCCTCAACGCGACAATAGCCGTGCCGCACCGCGATCAAGCAAATCTTCCGCCACGCTGACACCCAGGGTATCGCGGCCGTGGGCATCGGCCTGGGCTTGGGCCCGCAGGATCTCGCCGCTGCGTTCATCGCCCACCAGGGCTTGCAAGGTCCAGCGACCCTCGGTCTCGGTGCAGTATCCGGCGATGGGCACCTGACAACTGCCAGCCAGGCGCTGGTTCATGGCCCGCTCGATATCGACGCAACGACGGGTAGGTGCATGTTCCAGGACCGCCAGGCGTTCGCGGGTGATGGCATCATCGGCCCGACATTCCACCGCGATGGCCCCTTGCGCCACCGCCGGCAAAAAATGCGGTGCGGTCAGGCGTTCGCGGATGCGCCAGCCAAAACCCAGACGTTGCAAGCCGGCGCAGGCCAAAACGATGGCGTCGTACTCGCCGGCATCGAGCTTGGCCAGACGGGTGTTGACGTTGCCGCGCAGGTCCAGCAACTCAAGATCCGGACGCTGGGCGCGCAACTGCAGCTGCCGGCGCAAGGATGACGTGCCGACACGCGCGCCGTTGGGCAAAGTGGCCAGGGCAAGCGGTTGATTGGTCACCAGGGCATCGAAGGGATCGGCCCTCTCCAGCACCGCGGCCAGGGCAAACGGGGCCTCCAGCTCCATCGGTACATCCTTGAGCGAATGTACGGCGATATCGGCACGGCCTTCGGCCAAGGCCACTTCCAGTTCCTTCAGAAACAGGCCCTTGCCACCGAGGCTGGCCAGGGATCGATCGAGGATCTCATCGCCGCGGGTGGACAAGGGCAACAGCTCGATCTCAAGCTCCGGATGGTGCTGGCGCAAGCGCGCGGCAACGTGTTCGGTTTGCCACAGCGCCAGGGCGCTTTTGCGGGTGGCGATGCGGATACGCGTAGTTTGGGTCATGGGTTCACAGGGTCTTGAGGTATTTGCGCACCGCCGGCAGGCAGCGCCGGCTCACTTCCAGGGTCGTATCGTGCTGGCGCAAATGCACCACTTCGTGACCTTGCCGATCCCGGGTCAGCTCCCGGATCTGCCCAGGTGCCACCAGGCAATTGCGGTGGATGCGCAGGAAGGTATCGCCAAACTCCGCCTCCAGGGTCCTGAGCGAGTCCTCGACCAGGTCCACGCCGCCATCATGGTGCACGGTGACGTATTTTTCCTCGGCCAAAAGATAATGAATGTCGGTCACCGGAATCAGGCGCAGGACACCACGCAAGCGGGCCGAAAGATGGGTACGGCGGGCCACGACCGAACGCTCGCGCGGGGTAGTCGTGGCGCGCATGCAGCGTGCCCGTTCCAGCGCCGTGGCCAGACGCTCGGCCCGGATCGGCTTGACCAGATAATCAATGGCATGGGCCTCGAAGGCCGCCAGGGCATGTTCCTCGTAGGCGGTACAGAAGATCACGGCCGGCGGCGCCTCGAATTGCGCCATGTGCTGAGCCGCCTCCAGACCATCGAGCACTGGCATCGCGATATCCAGGATGGCGATATCGGGGGCCAGTTCGGCGGCTTTTTCGCAGGCTTCGCGTCCGTCGCGGGCCTCGGCCACGATCTCGCAGCCGCCCAGCTCACCGAGCAGGTCGCGCAGACGGCGCCGGGCCAAGGGTTCGTCGTCGGCTATCAGCACTTTCATGGGGTATCGACGGGTACGTGGATCGTCACCACATAGTAGCCGTCCCGGGCCTCGGTCACCATGCGGGCGCGCTGGCCAAAGCGGTGCAGCAGACGCAGGGCGATGTTTTTCTGGGCATGCTGGTTGCCGTGAATGGCACGCGAATCCGGCGCCATCGGATTGCGCATCCGGATCACCACGAAGGTGCCTTCCCATTGGATCGAAATCCCCAAGGTGCCTCCTTCCGATAAGCGGGCCAGGCCGTGGGTGATGGCATTTTCCGCCAGCGGCTGCAGGATCAGGCGCGGCAGGGCCAGGTCCATGGGCAACTCGGGATGCAGTTGCCAATCAACCTGCAAGCGCGAGCCCAGGCGCAGTGCTTCCAACGCCAGATAGCGCCGTACCAGATGCACTTCCTCGCCTAGCGTCGAGGATCTGGAATCACTGCCCAGGGCAGCCCGGAACAACTCCGCCAGGTCCTCCACTGCGTGCTCGGCAGCCGCCGGATCGTGACGGACCAAGCCGGCAATGGTGTTCATGGCATTGAACAAAAAATGCGGACGGATGCGTGCCTGCAAGGCCTCGACCTGGGCCTGGCTGGTGGCCGCCTGCTGCTGGCGCCATTGTTCGGCCACATAGGCATAACGCAACACCGCTGCCGTCAGCAGCAAGGCCACCACCATGCAAACCAGAACAAAAGCCCGCGTGTTGGCCGGTGCCACGGTGAATTCCAGGCCCAGTTCCTGATCCAGCCGGACCACGATCCAGATGGCCACGCCAACGATAGCCACCGGCATAACCAGGGCCATGACCATGCTTGCGGCCTTGGGCAAGCGATGCAGAAGTTCCCGCGACTGGCACAGCACCGTGACGCAAATCAGGGTCAGCCACAGTGCCAAAAGACTGATCATGGACAGTTGCGCCCACGCGAACGAGCCCGCCGGTGGGCGCAGCAGTACCGTCACCAATACCACCAGCTCCACTGCCACGAGGATGCCGAACACGCTGTGCGGACGACACAGATCCGGCAACCAGTTGGATGTCTTGGGCTTCATGTGGATGCCGCGGTGGTGGCCATGGCGCCAGCCTAGTACAACTCCACCGGATCGACATCCAGCGACCAGCGCACCCGCCGTGCCTGCGGCAGCGCCGCCAATTGCGGAAACAACCCCTGCAACGCGGCCTGCAAGGCCGGGCGATGGCTGGCTTCCAGCAACATCTGACCACGCAGACGCCCGGCGCGGCGCGGCATCGGAGCCGGCATTGGGGCATGCACGATCACGCCCTCCTGTCCCTGTGCCAGAGCTTGAGCGGCCACCAGAAACTCCTGCATGGCCGCTGCCTGCGGAGCCTCGGCACGCAACAGGGCCAGATACGAGAACGGCGGCAGGCGCGCGGCGGCGCGTTCTTCCAGTTCGGCTGCGGCAAAGGCCGGATAACCTTGCGTCACCAGCACCTGCAACAGAGGATGTTCGGGATGATGGGTCTGCAACCAGACTTCCCCGGGTCGCCTGGCCCGTCCGGCGCGACCTGCTACCTGCACCACCAGTTGCGCCAAGCGCTCACCGGCGCGGAAATCGGTACTGAACAGGCCTTCGTCGACGCTGACGATGGCCACCAGGGTCAACAACGGCAAGTCATGACCCTTGGCCAGCATCTGGGTGCCCACCAGGATGCCGGGTTGATCGCCAAGACGCTC
>CAYRJS010000045.1:0-13583 GCA_964424535.1 uncultured Aquimonas sp. | reverse complement strand
CGCGACGTGACGCGCATGCTGATCGACCGTTCCAACCTGTTGTGGCTGGGTGGCACCAGTCGCGGCCTGAGCACCACCTCGCTGGCGGGCGCTCCGTTCCGGACCGTGTTCGACCTGGATCCTTCCCACGACACCTTGTCAGGCAATTTCATCCTGGCTTTGTCCGAAGATGTCGATGGTCGCCTGTGGTTGGGTACCCGGGCTGGCCTGCGCAGCCATGATCCCACCGAAACCCGCTTCCGAAGACACGATCTCCAGACCCAGTTGCCCAGCCACGGCACGGATCTGTCGATTCGAGCCATCGCCCACGACAATGAAGACGGGCTGTGGCTGGCCACGCAATGGGGTCTGTACCGGTTTGACATCCACACTGACCAAACCCGAGCCATCCCGCTGGAATCAGAGGATGACACCCCGGTCCGGCTCAACACCCTGGCCAGACGACACGATGGTAGTCTGTGGCTGGCCCGCGACGGATATGGCCTGCTGCACTATCGACCCGGCAACGGCCAGGTCCACGCCATACGGCCCCAGCCCGGCGAAGACAATGCCCTGCAACTGGCCCATATCGAGGTGATCGAGGAAGACTCCCGAGGTCGAATCTGGCTGGGTGGACGCGACGGTCTGGACCTGTACGAACCGGACCGGGCACGTTTTCGGCACTTCAAGCACGAGCCTGATCAAGCCGATTCGCTGTCAGGCACCCTGATCCAGGCCATTCACGAAGGTCGGGATGGCAGCCTGTGGATCGGCAGCAACCAGGGCCTGGACCAACTGGTCGAAAGCGCCGAAGGCCAGATCCACTTTCGCGCCTGGCCCATGGAACAAACCGTGCGCGATCCCTCGGTCCTGGCCATCGTCGAGGATCGGGAAGGCAATCTATGGCTCAGCGGCAATGCCGGCCTGGCCCGTCTGGATCGAAACAGCGGCCAGTACGCCCACTTCGATCTCGATGATGGCCTCCAGAGCCTGCGCTTCAATCCGGGTGCCGCGCTGCTGCTGCACAACGGCAACCTGGCTTTTGGTGGCGTTCGTGGTCTCAACCTGGCCAACCCGGCCCAAACTTTCCCCAGCCGTTACATGCCTGTCATCATGCCAAGCTGGTATGCGATCGGTCGCGACGACGCCGTCAACATCCTTGGAACCTTGCCGGAAATCCGCCTGCCGGCACAACAGCACATGCTCCAGATCGGCTTTACGGCACTGGACTATACGGCCCCGCAAAACACCTTGTTTTCCCACCAACTGGAAGGTCACGACACCGATTTCAGTCTGCCCGATCCACGCCCCTGGATGGTCTGGTCCGACCTGGCCCCGGGCCATTACCAGTTGCGCGTGCGCGCCACCAACCACTCCGGCGTCTGGACCGATACGGAATTGCATATTCCGATTGAGGTTCTGTCTCCCTGGTGGCTGACCCGGCCGGCCAAAGCCGTTTATCTTGTCTTGGCCTTGCTGGCTTTGGCTGCGCTCTGGCAGTGGCAAAGACTGCGTATTCGACGCCGCCAGGAATTGCTGACACAGATCCGCGAGCGCGAGGAACGTCTGAAATTTTCCCTTTGGGGTGCCGGGTATTCCTACTGGGACTGGGATCTGCGCCAGAACCGGCTGCTGCGCATCGGCTCCGAGCAGATGTTGCATACGGGTCAGGACGAGGAAGTCAGTGTCCAGGACTGGCGCGAAAAAACCATTCACCCGGAAGACCTGCCACGGGTTCAGCATCGCTTGCAGGAACATCTGGCCGGACGCAGTCAAATCTACGAATCCGAACATCGCATCCGCAACGGACTCGGCGAGTGGATCTGGGTCCGGGCCCGCGGCAAGGTGGTCGAACGCGATGCCCAGAACAACCCCCTGCGCATGGCCGGCACGGCCCGTGACATCGGTGCCAGTCGCCACGCCGCCCGGGAACGGCGCATTGCCTCGGAAGTGTTGCGCAGCATGAGCGAAGCGGTCGCCGTGCTGGATCTGGATTTCCGCTTCGTCTCGGTCAACCCGGCCTTTCTGAAGACCACCGGCTATCGCGAACAGGACGTGTTGGGCATGCCCGACAGCCTGTTGCAAAGTTCACGTCATCCGCAGGAATTCTTCCGCCAGATGCACGAGACCCTGCTCGGCGATGGCCAATACCGGGGTGAAGTCTGGTTGCACCGGTATGACGGCGAGGAATTCCTGGGTTGGGTCGAGATCAGCCAGGTCAGCGACGAAGCCGGTGTGCGCAGCCATTACGTGGCCGTGCTCAACGACATCACCGACAAGAAGCGCGCCGAGCAGGAGCTGCGCTACCTGGCCAATTACGACACCCTGACCGGCCTGCCCAACCGCAGTCTGCTGTCCGAGCGCCTGGCCCGGGCCGTGGTCAAGGCGCGGCGCAACCAGCACCGCCTGGCTTTGCTGTTTCTGGATCTGGACCACTTCAAGGTCCTCAATGACTCGCTGGGCCACGCCACCGGCGATCGCATCCTCAAGGCTACCGCCACTCGCCTGCTGGGCGTGGTCGGCACCACCGATACCGTAGCCCGGCTGGGTGGGGACGAATTCACCATCCTGATGGAGGACGTGACCGACGTGGCCTCCGCTGCCGCCATGGCCCAGGCCGTGATTGCCGCCTTCCAGACCGCGGTATTGCGCGAGTCCGACAATGACGTGGTGATCTCGCCTTCGATCGGTATCGCCCTGTACCCCGACCATGCCCAAGTGCCGGTGGATCTGCTCAAGCATGCTGACGCTGCGATGTATCGCGCCAAGGACCGCGGCCGCAACACCTTCCAGTTCTACGACCAGACCATGGACCAGGAAATACGCTTGCGCGCCAGCATGACCGCCGCCTTGCGCCGGGCCCTGGATCGCGGCGAACTGCACCTGGAATTCCAGCCTCGTCAGTGCCTGGCCGATGGTCGCATCGTCGGCGTCGAGGCCTTGTTGCGCTGGACCAGCGAGGAATTTGGCAACGTGCCGCCGACCACGTTCATTCCGTTGGCGGAAGAAACCGGCCTGATCCTCAGCCTGGGCGAATGGGTGTTGCGTGAAGCCTGCCGCAGCCTCTCGCACTGGCGCTCACAGGGTGCGACGACCCAGAGCATGGCGGTGAACGTGTCGATGCTGCAATTGCTGCGCGGCGACCTGCCCGCCGCAGTCACGCGCGTGCTTGCGGAAACCGGCATCGACGCCAGTTCGCTGGAACTGGAAATCACCGAAAGCGTGGCCATGGCCAATGCCGCGCAAACCGTCGAGGTCCTGCACCAGCTCAAGCGTCTGGGCACGCGCATCGTGATCGATGATTTCGGCACCGGCTATTCGTCGTTGATTTACCTCAAGCGCCTGCCCATCGACACCTTGAAGATCGACCGGGAGTTCGTCAACGACCTGACCCACGATCCGGACGATGAGGCCATCGTGACCACGATCATCTCGATGGCCCACTCCCTGGGCCTGAACGTGGTCGCCGAAGGCGTGGAAACGCCAGCACAGTTGCATTACCTGCAAACCCGCGGCTGCGATGAAATCCAGGGCTTCCTGCTGGCCAGGCCAATGCGCAGCGCCGCCTGCCTGGCCTTCTTGCAGCAGCCCCCCGAGCTTTCGGCATCCGCAGGACTGGCTTCCGGGCAATCAATGACTTGACCGGCTTCCCACCTCCACCTATCGTGCCGTCATGTCCGATGCCTCCTTCCACCAGCAACTGGATGAAGCCATTGCCAAGCTTGATCAGCTTGGTGCAATCCTGGCGCGCCTGCAGGAAGAAAACCAAAGCCTGCGCGTCAGCCAGGAGCAACTGATCGGCGAACGGGCCGCCTTGCTGTCCAAGAACGAACAAGCCCGTTCACGGGTGGAAGCCATGATCCTGCGGCTCCGGTCGCTGGAGCACAACGCATGAATGAACCGGTCACCTTGCGCATCGCCGAGCGTGAATACACCGTGGCCTGCGAACCCCACGAACGTGACGACCTGATGGAAGCCGCACGCTTGCTGGATGGGCGCATGCGCGAAGCCCGCGCCGGCAACCGCAGTGCCGCTACGGACCGCATTGCCGTCCTGGTTGCGCTCAACCTGGCCCATGAACTGCTGCAAGGCCGCCACGACAAGGATCAGCACCAGCACGAGCTGGGTCGCAGTCTCGACAGCCTCTCGCGCAAGCTCGATCGCCTGCTGGCAGCAACTGGTCGCTGAATCCGTGCAGCCGCACGCATGCCAACTGCGGCACAAAGCGTTACCATGAACCTGCAAGCTCTGCCGTGAGCGACAGCGTACGCTTACATTTGCCTTGACCCTAATGAACGACCCCGGGGATGCAGCGCCAAGGCGGGAGTGCAAGCCCGCCCCCGAGCGGTAAGCCCGATGCCTGGCAAGCGTCCCCACCTGATCCTCGGGATCAAGGTCGTTTCGTACGCATCGCCATGGCGGAGTTTGCTTTACTTCGAAAGCCCCCATGCCGGAAAAGCTTCAGCACTGGCGGCTCAGCCCGTGCAGACACGGCAGTGACAGCAGCCTGCAAGAGACCCCGATGATGGCAAACCGCGACCCGCTGCGCGCCCAATTCCGGGCCCAACGCCTGGCCTTGCCTGCCAGCGCACGCATGGACGCCGCCCAGGCCGTGGCCGAGCGCCTGCGACAACTGCCGCAACTGGCTACGGCCCGTCATGTTGCCGGCTACTGGGCCGTACACGGGGAATTGCCTTTGCACGCCCTGCTGAGCCCGCGTCCCACTTTCGCTTACTGCCTGCCGCAATTGATTCCGGGCCGGCTACTGCGTTTTTCGCCCTGGCACCAGGGCGAGCCATTGATCCAGAACCGCTACGGCATCCCGGAACCGGATCAGACCCCGCAGCTTGAGCCTTATGAGCTGGACGTGGTGCTGGTGCCACTGGTCGGTTTTGACCATCACGGCAATCGTCTGGGTGCCGGCGGCGGCTATTACGATCGCAGCTTCGCCTTTCTGAAAGATCTGCCACGGCCCGCCCGGCCTCTGCTGATCGGCATCGGCTACGACTTCCAGCAAATAGAAACCTTACCGCCGCAACCCTGGGATGTGCCCATGGACCGGATCGTCACACCGACCCGGACCCTGATCTGCACATAAGCAGTCTTGCCGGACACCTCAGGTAAACTGGTGCCTGGTCCGACACGGGATGCACCATGGCCTGCTGGCTGATGAAATCCGAGCCCGAGGAATTTTCCATCGACGATCTGGCGGCGGTGGCCAGCGAGCCCTGGACCGGAGTGCGCAACTATCAGGCCCGTAATTTCATGCGCGATGGCATGCGCGTGGGCGATACCGTCCTGTTCTACCACTCCAACTGTGCGGTCCCGGGCATCGTCGGTATTGCCCAGGTCGCCAGCACGGCATACCCGGATCCCACCCAGTTTGATCCGGACAGCGAGTATTTCGATCCCAAGGCAAGCCCGGAGCAACCACGCTGGCAACTGGTGGACATCCGCTTCGTGCGCAAACTGCCGCGCACCCTCAGCCTGACCGAACTGCGCGAGCACGCCAGCGAATTGGGCGAATTTCCCTTGCTGGCCCGTGGCAACCGCCTGTCGATCCTGCCGGTGACCTCGGCCCAATACGACACCATCCTGGCGCTGGTTTGAGCGCCCGCGAACCCCTCACTCTCCATTCCAAGCCGAGTTGCCCATGTCTTCCGATCCTGAAACCGGCAAACGCCAATCTGCCGAACGTGCCCTTGAACTAGTCGAACGCGGCTCCGTCATCGGCGTGGGTACCGGCTCCACCGTACGCTGGTTCATCGAAGCCCTGGGGCGCGAACGCGGCCTGATCGATGCCGCCGTTTCCAGCTCGGAACAAAGCAGCGCCTTGCTGCGCCAGCACGGCATTGACGTGGTTGATCTCAATGCCGCAGGTCCCTTGGGTCTGTATGTCGATGGGGCCGATGAATGTGATCCCGACCAGCGCCTGATCAAGGGCGGTGGCGCCGCCTTGACCCGGGAAAAGATCATCGCCGCCGCCAGCGAGCAGTTTGTCTGCGTCATCGATGCCAGCAAACAGGTGGAGGTGTTGGGACGTTTTCCGCTGCCGGTGGAAGTGATCCCGATGGCGCGCAGCCACGTCGCCCGGGAACTCGTGGCCCTGGGCGGTCAGCCGGTCTGGCGCAGCGGGGTGACCACCGACAACGGCAACTGGATCCTGGACGTGCACGGCCTGCATATCAGCGATCCGCTGGCGCTGGAAGCGCGCATCAACCAGATCGTCGGTGTGGTCACCGTGGGCCTGTTCGCGGCCCGCCCGGCCGACACGGTGATCTGCGACGGCAAGATCCTCGCCCGCACCTGATTCACGAGGAGGCGTCATACCACCAGAGTGGCGGTCGATACGGCTTGAGGATCGGTGCGGTGACCGGTTGGCGATCGCCTTGATTCGGCCTGACCACTGCATGGCGCCAGTCACGCAGACCGCATACCGTTGCCGGCAGGGATCTGGGCGGTGTGGCCACGGTCCCCAGATCATCGCGGCGCAGATCGCCACCCTTCAGCTCCCGTGCCACGGGCAGACACAGATCCATCACGCCACCTCCTTGTCGGCATCCGAACCCTTGCGGCCCACGGCCAGACCCAGCAACAGGGCGGCAAAGCTCCAGCCCAAGGGGTGTCTGGCCGTGGTTGCAGAGGAATTTTGTGTTTCGGTCTCGACCGCCTGCGCAGGGCACACCAGAGTTGCCGGCTCAACCGCCACGGTGGCCGATACCGGCAAGGCCAGCGCCAGGATCAGCAACGGCATCCACCGTGCGCAGGTACGGGATGGGCAAAAAGAAGGTGTTTTCATGGCCAGCTCCAATGCAGGGTTCCATGGGTTGCCATGACACCACCGGCACCAGTCCTGGTTCGGCCCAAAGCAGTCATTGGCAGGATCGATTCGGGCAATTTCAGGGCAGCGCGTTGCCGTGCCCAGCCGGGCCACCTATGCTCACTCCATCCCAAACCCGCCTGTGCCCATGAGCCGCATCATCGCCATTGTTGAAGATGAACCTGCGATCCGCGCCAACTATGTCGACGCTCTGGGTCGTTACGGTCACCGCGTCCTGCCGTTTGCCACCCGGGCCGAGGCCCAGCAGGCTTTTGCCGTGCAGCTGCCGGACCTGGTCATCATCGATGTCGGCCTGGCCGATGAACCCGAAGGCGGCTTTGAGTTGTGCCGGGAATTGCGCGCCCGCTCGGCAGCCCTGCCGATTCTGTTTCTGACCGCGCGCGATTCGGATCTGGATGTGATCTCGGGTCTGCGTCTGGGCGCCGATGACTATTTGACCAAGGACATTTCCCTGGCCCAGCTCACGGCCCGGGTGCAGGCCCTGTTCCGGCGTACCGACGCCCTGCGCTCACCGCAGGCGCGTGAAACCGTGATCACGGTGCGGGGCCTGCGTCTGGAACTGGAGCGCATGCGCGTGACCTGGAACGGCATCGATGTGCCGCTGACGGTGACCGAGTTCTGGATGGTGCACGCCCTGGCGCACCGTCCCGGCCATGTGAAATCACGCGAACAACTGATGCGCGAGGCCCAGATCGTGGTGGACGATGCCACCGTCACCTCGCACATCAAGCGCATGCGCAAGAAGTTCGTGGCCATCGATCCGGACTTCGACGAGATCGACACCGTGCACGGTGCCGGTTACCGCTGGCGGCCCTGATCAGTCCTTCAGACGCTCGCGCAACCATTGGCTCAGCAGGCGTTTTTCGAAACGCAGGGGATCGGTCATGTTGGCGCCACCGCTCATGAAGGCCATGTCGACAAGAACTTCGTCGCCCTCGTCGAGCACGTCTCCATCGGCATCCAGACGCTGCCAGGACAGGGTAATGCGTGGCGGGTACAGATCCTTGATGACCCGCACGGTATCCATGCTGGGACCACGACCAGGAATGTAATCCCCGGCCAGATCGACATCGGCCAGCACCACCTTCATCTGCTGGCCTTCCGGTAACTGGCGCTCGATCCGTTTTTGCAGCCACTCGGAAAGTGTCCGTACGGACCGCTCGGTATCGCGCCGTTGCACCCCGCGTAGATACTTGGTTTCCCGCATCTGGTCGAAATCGCCCAGTTCCACGCTGACCCGATCACCGGTCGCAGCAACTTCGCTCGACTCCTGGGCGACAGCAGCGGGCTGGGCCAAGGCCAGCACCAGCAGTCCGGCCAGGAAAGACAACGAAAGCGTTTTCATGCGCGTACTCCTTAGTTCATCCAGAACCATGCCGTTGGCTCAAGAGCCCGGAACCACGCCACGCAAGGGCTCGTCACGGCACCATGCGAGCAAGTTTTCCACGGTTTGACTGAGCAGGCGCTGACGCGCCTGGCGACTAGCCCAGGCGTTGTGCGGGGTGATGATGAGATTGGGCAAACGAGTATCAAGCAAGGCATCGGGTCCGCGCGGCGGTTCCTGAGCCAGGCCATCAAAAGCGGCACCGCCCAGATGCCCACGACGCAAGCTGGCCACCAGCGCCAGCGCATCGACCAGATCGGCGCGAGCGGTATTGATCAGGAACGCGCCCGGTTGCATCGCCGCCAGCACCTTGGCATCGACCAGATGCCGGGTCTGTGCGGTCAAGGGACAATGCAGGCTCAGCACATCGACCTGACCGGGCAGTTCGCGCCAGGGCACGGTATTGGTCCGCGCTGGTCGGCCCGGCAACTGGGCAAACACCACTCGCATGCCAAAAGCCCGGGCCAGATCGGCCACGGCGGTACCGATTGCGCCCTGACCACAGATGCCCAGGGTGCGTCCTTGCAGTTCCAGAATGGAATGATCGAGCAGGCAAAAGTTTTCCGCCTGCTGCCAGCGCCCCTCGGCCAGATCCTGCTGATAGTCGAGAAAGCGGCAATGCAGTGCCAGCATCAGCATCACGGTGTGCTGGGCCACGCTGGCGGTACCGTAATCGCGGCAGTTGCGCACCTCGATGCCACGACTTGCCGCCATCGCCAGATCGACATTGTTGGTCCCGGTCGCCGTGATCAGGATCAGTTTCAGGGATTCGGCGTGGGCCAGAGTTCGTGCATCGAGCACGGTCTTGTTGCAGATCGCCACAGTGGCCCCCTGCAGGCGGGCAAACACGTCTTTAGTCCGGGTATGGGCATGGCAACGCAGTGATGCCGTGGCCGCCTTCAACGCCGACAGATCGATGTCATCTCCCAGCGAGGCGACATCGAGAAACACGGCATCGGCCGCACGTGAGGTTGGCACCGGCGAACTGTTCGGAGGAGATGCGGACGTTGTCATGCCGCCAGCCTACCGCAACGGAATCGACCGCATCAGTATTCGAGCATGGGCGGCAAGGGACAATGCAATACCGCGCACAGGGTGCGCAGCAACTCGGCTTCGGGCACGGTAATGCGACCATCATTGCCGATGCTGGCAACCAGCCCTTCGACCAGCAAGGCCTTGCCGCGCGGTTCGACCTCGTCCAGGCGTGGCAAGGCCTGTTCCAGCGCCCGCACGAAATCGACGGGCGGCTCGTAGCGCAAGGCTTGGCCGGGAAATACCTGCGTCATTGCGGCGCTGTAGGCCCGTCGCGCCTGTTCCGGCTGGGCATGGCCCTGCTGTGCCAATACCGCCAGAACCGTGGCCACATCGACTTGCACGCTGGCCAGTTTGCGCCGACCGCTGGGGGCATGTCGGGATGGATCCAGGGCTTCTACCGTCTGCCGCCGCAACAAACGGCCCAGACAATACTCGAACAAGGACACCTTGCCATCGAAGGCGATCAGGCGTTCACAACAGCGCAGGATGGCGGCCAGCTCAGGACGCGGGCGCCGACGCAACACCGGGAACGCCAGGGACGCCAGCGGCAGGCGCAACATCGGATGCAGACCGGCAAGTTGGCCGTATATTTCTTCGGTCAGCGTCGCCGTCTCCGGATCCAGAGTCGTGCCGATCTCATGCATCTGTTGCGCCTGCATCTGCGCATCGGAATCCAGCAACAAGGCCAGGATCAAGGGGACGGCACGATCCTGGCGTCGGGCCAGCGCCCGCAAGGCGTCGTCCAAAGCCAGGGTAATGGTGCCAGCACGCTGGAAGTCGTCATCCGCTGGAGCTCCGACCTGAGCTGCGACCGTGGCCGGAACCACGTCCATTTCGGTCTGGACGCCGAGGCTGGATGCGCCACCTTGCAGGCGGCTGCCATCAGCGGCAAAACCCAGAGCCAGGTCTTCTTCGGCAGCCGAAGGCGGCCGCAACAACCAGCGGGCCTTGAGCGTGTCAAACGCGGTCGCATCAAAACCTGGATCGACGGCCTTGATCCGCTCCAGGATCGGCGGATGGGTGGAAAACCAGGAAGAAAAACCCAGGCCCTCACCAAACAGCATATGGCTGACTTCCTCGGCCCCGGAATTTGTCAGGCGCGACCCTTGGGTAAGCCCGGCGATCTTCTTGAGGGCTCCGGCCAGGCCCTGGGTCTGGCGGGTGAACTGCACCGCCGAGGCATCAGCCAGACTTTCACGCGAACGCGAAATGCCGGCCTTGATCAAGCGCCCCAGAAGCGAACCCACATAACCAGCCAGGGTCAGCACCAGCGCCGTCACCATCACCGCCAGAACACCCCGAGCATCGCGCCCGCCACGGCCATGGATCAGGATGCGCCGACCGATGATGCCCAGCACCAGGATGCCGAACAGCACGCCCATCAGGTGGATGTTCAAACGCATGTCGCCATTGAGGATATGGCTGAACTCGTGCGCGATCACGGCCTGCAACTCGTCGCGATTGAGCCGTTCCAGGGCTCCGCGAGTCACCGCGATCACCGCATCGTTGGGCGAATAGCCGGCAGCAAAGGCGTTGATGCCGGCTTCGTCCTCCATCACGTAAACCTGCGGCACCGGCACCCCGGACGCGATGGACATTTCCTCCACCACGTTGCGCAAGCGGCGCAGTGAAGGTTCGCTCGTGTCGGCGGCCACCAGCACGGCCCCCATGGAGCGGGCCACCTCGTCGCCACCGCTGCGCAACATCATGATCCGCACCAGGCTGGAGATCCCGATCACGGCCAGAGTCAAACCGCTGGCTATGGCCAGGACAGTGGCATTCGGTCCCAGCACCAGGGCCACGCCCAGATCCACGCACACCACGATCGCGATAACCGCCAACGCGAACAGCACCACCAAGCGGCGTGAGGCGATGCGGGTTTGCTGCTGGCGCTGGAAGAAGTTCATGCCGGATCGTGGATTCTCAGTTGAAGGAAACCTTCGGGGCCTCGCGCTTGTGCGCATCCTCGGTGGCGATTTCCAGATAGGCCGCAGGCTGAAAGTTGAACGTGCCGGCGATAAGGCTGCTGGGAAACACCTCGCGCTTGTTGTTGTAGTGCATGGCCTGGTCGTTGTAGGCCTGACGGGCAAAGGCGACCTTGTTTTCGGTCGAGGTCAGTTCCTCGCTCAACTGCGCCATGGTCTGGTTGGCCTTGAGATCGGGATAGGCCTCGCTGACCATCATCAACCGCCCCAGAGCCGCGCCCAGACCACCTTCGGCTCCGGACAATTGCGCCATCGCGGCGGCATCACCGGGATTGGCCTTGGCCGCACCCAGGCCGGCAATCGCCGATGCCCGCGCCTTGATCACCGCTTCCAGAGTTTCGCGCTCGTGGGCCATATAGGTTTTGGCCACCTCAACCAGATTCGGGATCAGGTCGTAGCGCCGGGTAAGCTGCACATCGATCTGGGCAAAGGCATTCTTGTAGGCGTTGCGGGCCTGGACCAGGCCGTTGTACAGGCCTATCACGAGCAGGGTGAGGCCTCCAAGACCACCAAAAACAATGAGGAAAAACAACAAGACTGACGACATGACGGTTCTCCCGGACGGAGGATGGACACGGTTCCAATGCATCGGAACAGCAACGAATCTACGCTAAACTGCCATGTTATGCGTTGCGAGCAAAACCCGACAGTGAAGCCTTCCCCCAGCAGACGACTACCCGCACGGCTTGTGACATGGCTGGCCGTCCTGGTTGCACTGACCTGGGTTCTGCCATGCGCCGCACGTTCCGACACGACGGCCACGCCAGCGCCCACGCTGGTCCAGGCACAGCAGGCGCAACAGGTCCTGGCTACGCGCATCGAAACCCTGGCCGAAGACATCCTGCGCAAGGCCAAGGGTAGCGGCATGGCGATTGCCATCACCCAGGGCGACACCGTCCTGCTGGAGCGCGGCTTCGGCGTTACCGATACCGGCAGCAAGGAAGAGGTGGGCACCGATACGGTCTTTCGCCTGGCCTCCTTGTCCAAGGCCTTTGCCGGCACCATGGCCGCCATGCTGGTCGAGGAAGGCGCCCTGCGCTGGGATTCGCGCATCATCGACTACCTGCCCGAGTTCAAGTTGCGCGATATCCATTCGGCCCAATCCCTGACCGTGCAGGACATCCTCAGTCACCGCGTCGGTATTCCCCACAATGCTTTCGATCGCCTGCTCGAACAGGACGAACCTTACCCACTTCTGGTGGCCAAGCTCGGGGAACTGGACTCGACCTGCAACGCCGGCGATTGCTATGGCTACCAGAACATCGCCTTCAGCCTGGTGGGTGATCTGGTGTTTGCCACCACCGGGCATTTTTATTCACAACAGGTGGAAAAACGCATCTTCCACCCGCTGGGCATGTACTCGGCCACCTATGGCCGGGACGCCCTGGAAGCCAACCCCAGTTGGGCCCGACCACACGTGCGCAACAACGGTCGCTGGGTGGCGGTGCGGCCCAAGGAAACCTATTACCGCATTCCGCCGGCTGCCGGAGTCAACGCCAGCATCCACGACATGTCCTTGTGGCTGCGCGCCCAACTTGGGCACGCGCCTGAAGTTCTGGGTCCAAACCTGCTGGCCACCACCCACACCCCGCTGGTCGATTCTCCCGATCAATTGCGAGGTTCAAGCTGGCGCCGCGAACGCCTGCGCGATGCCCACTACGCCCTGGGCTGGCGGATATACGACTACGCCGGCCACACCCTCGTCTACCACGCAGGTGCAGTACAGGGTTATCGCGCCGTAATCGGCCTGCTGCCCGAAGAGGACTTCGGCATGGTGGTGCTGTGGAATTCGGAAAGCGCAGTCCCCGGGGCCTTGCTGGCAACGGCCCTGGATCAGTATCTCGGCCTGCCCCGCAAAGACTGGCTGCAACTGGACGCACCCAGCCGACGTGGCTGGCTGCGCTGATCATCTACTGAAACAAAATCGTTCCGCCTGAACACGCAACCACGGCGCCCTTTTCGCTGGGCATGGAGAAGGCGCGCCGTGGTCACATGATTCAGGACAGGGCAGGGGTCACCGGCGCTGGCGGGATTTGCGACTCTGCGACTTTTTTGGCTGGAGCCTTTTTTGCAGCTGCCTTCTTGGCCGGGGCTTTCTTGGCTGGAGCCTTGGGCACCGCGGCCTTCTTGGCTGGAGCCTTCTTCACCGCTGCCTTGGGCGTTACGGCCTTCTTGGTCGCGGCCTTTTTCACCACCGCTTTCTTGGCCGGGGCTTTCTTCGCTGGGGCCTTGGGCGCTGCGGCTTTCTTGGCTGGGGCCTTCTTCACCGCAGCTTTTTTGGCCGGTGCCTTCTTCACCGCTACTTTCTTCACCGCTACTTTCTTCGCCGCTGCTTTCTTGGCCGGCGCTTTTTTCACGA
>CAYRJS010000044.1:0-13628 GCA_964424535.1 uncultured Aquimonas sp. | reverse complement strand
AAGCGCTGGGGGCATTCTTGAAAGGAAGTGGATCATATGCACGAACGAATCGACATATTCACCAGGCAGGGACGCCGCTGGGTTTACCAGCAAGGAACAAGGATGTTCCCGACCCTGGCCGCTGCACAGCGCCATTATCAGAACCTTTGGAAGGTGTCGATAATGGCGCGTTGGGGTGAGCGCCACTACTCATCCGGTTCTGTAACTTAACAAAGGAAATAGCCATGATCTTGGATGTTGATGTCACCTGCGGTAGTGCTGAAAGCGGTGATTCATGTGTCACCCAAAGGCGGCGTGCTCAGAGCTTCGGGCCGCAACCGGTTGAGCACTACCTGATCCGGAAATCCGCCTCCAACTCGGTATCGGTGCGCCCGCCTGTCGGGAAGCGATTCAGTGAAGAGCAATGGGCTGCGATCCGTGAGTGGATTGTAGCCACAGGTCGTTGGACTGCGATTCGGCATCCAGGTGAGCAAAGCTTGCTTGCCATTGCCTACCACCATGGAGCGCTGTGGTCAGAGTTTCCATCTTCTAGCTTCGTATCGAAGAAGAAGAGGGCGGAGGCCGCTGCCTTGGCTGAGAGCGATCGCGTGAAAAAAGCCATACAGGAGGAAACCGCCAGCCTGCTTCAAACACAGGCCGGGAAATGGGTTCGAGGCTACATTGGCGAAGATCTGCTCGGTGACTACAACGCGGCGCGATTGGCAGATGCCATTTCGGCAACTGATCCCAGCAAACGCCAGCTTCGATCGTTCCTGTTGAACTGGCAGGTGGGCGAGAAGTTGAAGGCCGATGGCCTGCCCGAAGATGTTGTTGACACAAAGGGGCTGGTTTCCTGGTTGCGTCAACGGATGCTCAACGAACTGGCTGTTTGACAAGCCCGGTTTTTCAGATTGCTCCACCAAGCCCCCATCCGGGGGCTTTTTCATGTGCGCGAGTCGGCCCGGTGCCGGCGTCAGCGCGTGCATGAAAAAGCCTCTGCAAGGCACACGCATTGCCCATCGGGCGATACGCCGGTCCCGTCCCCAACACCGGCAGACGCATAAGCGTCGGGGACGTTTTCCCAAACCAGAGGTGCTTCCAATGTCCTTCTATTCCCTTCCTGACGCCCGTGGCGTCTTCTGCGACGCTGCGGTCATGACGACCGATGGCGTTCTCGTGTTTGCCTCGCTGTGGGGCCGCGATACGGTCATCCAGGGTTTGCTGGGGAACCTGCAACTGCCCCTGGTCGATGGCGGCATGAATCGCATCCGGCTGGCCCGGACCGACTCTGACCAGCCGCTGGCGCCCGAGTGGATCCAGGGCGGTGCTCGCTTGCCCAACGTGGATCTGTACGACAAGACCACAGGCCGATATCCCAAGCAACCTGGGGATTCGGTCGTAGGTTCACTGGTCCACCTGTTCCTCTTCCACAAAGACGTGCAGGACCAAGGCTGTGGGTACGTACTGACCAAGGACTCCACGACTGATGGCCAGTCGCTGCTGTGGCAGCGCTTCAAGCAAATGCAAACCCTGCCGCTGCTCGATGACTGGCAGCCGATCGTGATGGATGAGCTGCATCAGGCTGGAACCATCCAGCCACTGACGTGCGTGGGAAATGTGCGCGGTTGGCACATCAACTTCGCCGATCAGGATGCATTCGACGCTCACATCACTTCGCTGCTCAGGGCCAACACCCTGCCCCTTCCTTCTCGCAACTCCCTGTAGGAGACGTTCCATGAGCATTTCCACCCTGCCGCTTCGCGGCACCACCCGCCAGGTTCCCGACTTCATCCAAGCCGGGGACAAGGACGTGGCTCTGGCTGATTTCATCAGCCACTTTCGCTCCGGTCTGCTCCACCAGATCGGTCAATCCACACCGGTCCAGTACCAGGGTCCGAATCGTTCGCGGGATCAGGTCATGGATGGCCTCAAGCGCACGCCCTTCCCCAAGCAGCGTGAGCGCGTGCAGGCCATGGCCACGCACTTGCTCGACTTCAACTCGCCGTTCGCGGTTCTGAACGCTGAAATGGGCACCGGCAAGACCATGATGTCGATCTGCTTGGCTGCCGTTCTGGAAGCCGAAGGCATCCGCCGGCATCTGGTGCTCTCTCCGCCACACCTGGTTTACAAGTGGCGGCGCGAGATCCTGGACACCATTCCCGGTGCCAGGGTCTGGGTGCTCAACGGCCCTGACTGCATCGCCAAGCTCCTGGCCTTCCGCGAAGCTCTCCGGAGCAAGCGGCATGTCGTGGGCGAGGTGGATCCACCCGAGTTCTTCATCATGGGGCGGGTCCGGATGCGCATGGGCTTTCACTGGCGCGTGGCAGCCACATCCCGCAAGGAACTTGTCCGCCAGGAATCCACGGATGGCACCGGCAAGGTACACGTCCACCAGTTCACCAAGGTGGTCGCTGCCTGCCCTGACTGTGGAAGCATCGTCCGGGATGAGGAAAAGCACAGCGTCGGCTATGACAGCTTCATGTCACTGCAACGCAAGGCAACCTGCACATCCTGCAAGGCCAGGCTCTGGACGCTCATGCGGCCAGGTGGCAAACAGGCCAATCCGGATGATTCGGTTCGCAAGGCACTCCTGGAATTGCCCACCATCGGCCCCAAGCGCGCTGACGTGCTCTTGAGGATGTTCGGTGCCAAGTTCCTTGGCAGTATGCTGGAGGACAACATCTACGAGTTCACCAACCTGCTCGATGAGGATGGCGATTTCGTGTTCACCCAGCGGCAGTCCGAGCGCATGGAGCGCGCCCTGAGCAAGATGGAGTTTTCGCTCAACGGCGGGGCACCGTATCAGCCGACCGAGTTCGTCAAGCGCTACCTGCCCAAGGGTTCGTTCGGCTCGCTCATCGTGGATGAAGGCCATGAGTACAAAGCAAGCAACAGTGCTCAGGCCCAGGCGTTCGGTGTGCTGGCCAGCCAGATCCAGAAGGTCATCCTTCTGACTGGCACCCTCATGGGTGGCTATGCCGATGACCTGTTCTATCTGCTGATGCGGGGCATGCCCAGCACGATGATCGCTGACGGGTTCCGCTTCAACGCCCAAGGCAGCATGGCTACTGCGGCCATGACTTTCATGCAGCGGTACGGGGTGCTGAAGACGGTCTACCGGGACAAGCAAGGCGAAGGCGATGACTTCAAGACCGCAAAGGGATCCAAGAAAACGGTCAACGTCTCACGGGCACCGGGGTTCAGTCCGGCTGCCATCGCTCGTTACCTGCTCCCGCACACCGCTTTCCTGAAGCTCAAAGAGATCGGCGGCAACGTGCTGCCGGCCTATCAGGAAGACCTGGTGGAAGTGGAAATGGACTTTGCCATGCGAGCCAAGTACACCGAGATGCAGAACAAGCTCGTGGATGCTCTCAGGGAGGCTCTTCGTCGCGGTGACCGCAGCTTGCTCGGTGTGGTTGCCAACGCGCTGCTGCGCTGGCCGGAGACGTGTTTCGAGCCGGAAATCATCAAGCATCCGCAAAGCAGGGACACCCTCATGGTCCTGCCTTCGATGTTTGGTGAGGATGAGGTCACGCCCAAGGAAGAGGCACTGATCGAGCTGGTCAGGACCGAAAGGGCCAAGGGGCGCAAGACCCTGATCTACACGGCCTACTCCGACAGTCGCGACACCACCACCCGGTTGCGGAGGATCCTCAAGGATGCAGGGTTCAATGCGGCCGTACTGAAGGCCAACGTCCCCACGCATAAGCGCGAGGACTGGATTGCCGAAAAGGTGGACTCGGGTATCGACTGCCTGATCTGCAACCCCGAGCTGGTCAAGACGGGGCTGGATCTGCTGGAGTTCCCCACCATCGCCTTCATGTCGACGGGCTTTTCTACCTTCACCGTGCTCCAAGCCGCACGTCGCTCCTGGCGCATCGGTCAGAAGGAGGATGTCCGCGTCGTGTTCTTCGGCTACACCGACAGTGCACAAACCCGGTGCCTGAAGCTGATGAGCAAGAAGATCCAGGTGTCCCAAAGCACTGCCGGCGAAATGCCGGAAACAGGGCTGTCGGATCTGGATGAAGACGATGGCGATTCCATCGAAATGGCGCTGGCCAAGGAACTGGTCGGCACGTGACCGCAAGCCCCCTCACCGAAAGGTGCGGGGGCTTTTTTTTTGCCCGCGCTACTTCAGTCCCAGCAAATCCATCGCGTCAGGCTTCTTGGCGGCAGGCTCTGGCGCCTTCCCGCCCTTCCCCTTGCCCTTCTTCGGGCGCGGCTCTGGTTGTGGTGCAGGCTTGCGCGGCGGCTGACTGGTCCCCTTGCGTGCCGCCCGGGCCTGCGCCAGCTCTTCAGGCGTGGAGCGCTTCAACAGCGGGTTGGCCACCCAGCGCATGCCCGCTGGCAAGATCAAGGCGCCCGCCTCCGGAGACAGCATCACCAGGTTCAGGCCACTGGTCTTGGGCGCATCCGGCTCACCGGTGTCGATGCGATACGTGAAGACGTTTTGCCCCGGAGCAAGACCGTTGTGCACCGCCCACCGCGACGCTCGCAGGATGTTCTGGAGCATCAGATCATCGGCATACGACCCCTGCGCATCTTCACCATCGGGAAGCACATACTCGCTCTCACCAAAGGCATATGGCCGGGCCTTCAAGAACTCACGGAACGCCTTGGGCGTCACCAGCCCCAGACACTGAGGAAGCTCAGCAGCTCCATGGATCAAGGCCGTGCGCGTGTTCATCTCGATCACCTCGCCGGCAGGAATCTCACCAGAGGCATCCGGCACCCGACTCAGGCACTCACGCAGCCACTCAAAGAACGCACGCATGATCGGCGGATCCACGTCCTGGTCCGCACTGCGCAGATAGTCACCTTGCTGGTTCAACGGTGCCCACTTGGTATCAGCCCCTGGTTCAGCAACAGCCTCAACAGCTTCAACAGGCCCAGAAGCATCGGTTGCCCCAACAGGCTCTTCTTGTTCCACAACAGCAGCAGTTTCCATTGCCCCAGATGCAGGCTCTTCATCGGCCAGCGCGGCCGGCGCCGCCTGGCCAGAAGCCGTGGCCACAGGATCGGTTGCCCCAGCTGACACCGCTGCGGCCGCAGCCGGTGCAGGTGCAGGTGCCTGTACCGCATCTTCATCCTCGGATGGTTCCGGCTGCGCTGCCTGCCGCAAGAACGCCAATGCAGCAGCTTCAGCGGCGCTGATGCCATCATCGTCAGGTGCCACCGCCGTCGCACCAGAATCTGTACTGCCTGCCCCAGAAGGCGCCTGTGCGGACGACGGCGGTGGGTTCACTGGCGCAGATGCCGGAGCGGCTGCCGGCACCGCAGGTTCCGTACTGGATGCCCCAACAGGTGCTGCTGATGGCGGTGCCGGCGTCGCGGCGCCCGTCACGTTGACGCTTGCAGCGG
This sequence comes from uncultured Aquimonas sp., assembly GCA_964424535.1. Classification (GTDB taxonomy): domain Bacteria; phylum Pseudomonadota; class Gammaproteobacteria; order Xanthomonadales; family Xanthomonadaceae; genus Denitratimonas. Next base: position 8,288 of record CAYRJS010000044.1, on the reverse strand, counting down.
ATACCGGCTTGCGCGTGGTCTGCGCCAACACGTGTTCCTGCGGCAACGAGGGCGACACCACTTCGACTGTTCCATCAAACTGGCCAGGACGGCTCTTCAACGGGAACACCTGGTCGATCGGGAAGACCAACACCGTGAACTTCTCAACGACCGTGTGACCATCCGCTGTCTGGACCTTGATCGAAAACACACCACGGCGACGGCCAGCACCATCGTCGTAGGACAAGGCAACGCCGGCATCGGTCAGCTTGGTCACCGTCCCCGGCGCGGACTCCGGAAGGCCCTGCACGCCGGCATCAACCAACGCGGTGTGAAGGTCGTTCATCACCGTGGATCGCACGAAGATGTACGCGCCCACCACCCACGCATCCGAACCGCCCGTTTGCGTCGCACCCTTCGCCGCTCGACCGTTCACCACCCAATCCCGCGCCAGCTCGCGCAAGGCCATCGCAGCGCGCTTGTAGACCGGCATCTTGACGCCAGACTCGGACACTGTTGCCCCAGGCAGTGCACCACCCACGTTGCGGGCCGCAGATTGACCATCGGCCTCACGGCAGATCTCGCCAATCACACCGCAGTTGAACTGGTCGCCATACAGCCAGGCGCTGAGCTGACTTAACGCCTCCGGGCACTGGTTGAGCCAGGCGCAGCCCGCCGAAGGCAACAGCCGCCCCAGCATGAGTTGAGCCACACGGTTGTGGAACTCGTAGTCGGCGCCCTCGACCCACGAAAACGCATACTCGGTTGCCCCAAGGGAATGAAGACTCTCACCCCAAACGGATACCTTGTCGTGCCAACGACCACCCACCTTGGCTCGAAGCTGGAAGCGCGCAAGCGGACGACCAGCGTCATGACCCAATGCGCCCACGAACACTGCATAGGTCCAGATCAACGCCTCACGGCTGACACGCTCAGGCTCTGCGCCAAGCGGCAGTCGCAGGGAAGTGCGTTTCGCCATCGCGTTCTCGATCACTTCAAGCGTGTGCTCCAGCTGCCCCAAGGGGCCCGCATGGTGATGGGTCTGTGACGCCGGCAGGAACTGCACCCGCTCGGCAAAGGCTGCAATCGGATGAACGTAGAACTGCTCGAACTGGTCCCGCGTCACCTTGGATGACTTGAACAGACGATCCTCAATCTGCGGCCACCGGGGAAGAAGCTCCAGCAGCTCACGCCCGCTCAGCACCGGATGCGTCGGAGAGCGGGCGATTTCCTCAAGGGAAACACGCGGGCGCTTGGGCGATGGCGCCGGCACCGCAGCGGCCGCAGGTGCCGAAGCGGGACCAGGGCGGAACGTCTTGAGCAGCTTGTCGAACATCGGGATGTGACCTCGTTTTCGTGTGGCGCAACGGGCTTCCTTTGCCCCTCCTTTGCTCCACCCTATTGGCTGTACCTCTTGGCGCAGCCGGCTTTTATACCTGTTAAGGCCCGCCAGGGCCTGTTACCTGTTAGGGCTTTTCAGACGTAGCCCCCGCGCTATCCAGCGGGGGCTACTCCTTTTCGATAAGCCCTCTTCCCCTTTCCCTCTTCTTGCCCTCTCCCCTCTTACGGAGCCGCTCACGGCTCCGCGCTCCTGGGCTTTGCTTGCGTCCTTTCTTGCCAGTCCTTTGCCGGGGCTTCGTCCGGAGTGTACCTTCTGGTGTTGAAAATGTGCGGAATCCGCGCGAAAAGGGTTCCAAACGGAAAACAATTCGGTATAGTAGCGCCACAGGATCGGCGGCAACGCCGAACGAAATCACCAACAGCAAGGGGTTCCACGACGATGCAACGCTTGATGTCATTGGCTTTGGCCACCGTGATCGGAGTCGCCGGGTACGCAGTGCCCGAAGTGGCCGAAGCAAGCCGCTACGCGAGGGTGGCGCCCAACAAGCTCACGACCGCCCAGCGCGCACCGCTGCGGGCAGTGGTCGATATCTCGTTCCCGCGTGGAAGCGTCACCACGGTCGGCCAGGCCGTGAACGTCGCGCTGGCCGGAAGCGGCTATCAGCTGGCACAGCCCGACTACCAGGCGCACACCCTGTTTCAGTTGCCGCTGCCCGAGGTCCACCGTCAGTTCTCGCAAATCGAACTGGCCGCCCTGCTGGTGGCCCTCGGGCAGCCGGGCTATGAGCTGCTGGTCGATGACGTGAACCGCCTCGTCAGCTACCGCCGCTACACCGGTTCACCCAAGGAGTGACCTGTCGTGAACCTGGGGGGGATTCCACAGCAACCGTTCGCAGCCGCTTCGTCGGTTGCTGGCGGGCCGATTGAATCGGTAATCAGCGTTGCGGCAAAGGGAATGCCGTGGCTGGCGATCGCTGTGGTGGTCATCGTGGCCAGCACCCAGGTTGGCAGGTTGGTTGCACGCTGGTGGAGGTGCAGGCGATGAGCCGGTTCACAGTGGATCAGCAGCGAAACCCGCTGTTGCTGGTTCTTGCCATTCTTGCTCTCACGCTTTTCGCATACGGCGTGTTGACCCATCGAGACAGAACGAACACCCCCCCGTTGACCGACGCAATTGCTGCTCCCAAAGGTGGCAATGGTCTTTTTTTCGGTGCCATGGAAGGTGCCGACCTTTTTGAGGGTGAGGCAAAGGCCGCGCCCCAGATTACCGGCGTCAGCAATACCGAGTCTTATCCCGATTCATCATCCGCAAGTACCGTGGCTGTACTCCAGTTGGAACTGGACGCCCTTCGCAATGAAGTGCGTCAGATTCAGACCGAGCTTGCGGATACCCGTCTACGGCTGCGCGAGATTGAGGCCCCCTTCGCTCCTTCACCCCCTCGGAGCGACCTCGATAAGCAGCCCACGGCTGGCACTGGAACTCCCCAACCAGTGCCGGCCGGCCTTATCAGGCAGCCCGTCCCTCACTTCACCCTTAACGGAGTTCGCAAGGTGCAGGGAAATGCGCAGGCCCAGATCACCATCAAAGAGGCCCCTGGCATTGGTTCATCGCTGATTACCGCTGGTGAATACGCGCTGCTGCCCAACGGCGATCACAGCCCGTGGATGCTGCTGGATGTCGATGTCGTAACCCGCAGTGCGACGTTTCTCCGTGTCGGTCGAACCATAACCATTTATGTAGAGGAATAGCGGATTGTTGTTCGTTTCTCGCTGGACCAATTAACCCAACACTCAACAGCGGCGCACAAGGCGCATAAGGAAAGTACCATGAATATGAATATCTTCGGCAAGGCAATGATCTTCGTTTTCGGATTCGCTCTCATCAATGGAGCAACGGCCGCAGATCCGGGTCTGACGGATCAGGTGGCCAGTGCAGGCAACGCACAAGTCGTCACTCCCCAGGTGCATGTGAACAAGGGCGAAAGTGTTGTTACAGCCAGTGAGATTCTGCCGGGAATGGGCGCCTCCACATCTGTTGCTGCAAGCGCAAGCGCCGGTGCGAAATCGGGTTCTTCGACCAGTTTGTTCTGGGTCACCCTGGGCCAATACATCCCGGCAATCAAGATTCTGATTGCGGTGGTCCCCGGCCAGGAGTAATCCATGTTTTCCTTCTCTCCGCGTCTGGCTCTTGGCGCTGTCGCACTGGTTGCGCTGTCAGGGTGTGGCCTGTTTCAACCGCGTACCGTAATCGTGGAGCGGCAGGTTGAAATGTGTTCGCCCGTCGCCTCGCCCTACACCGCCTACGGCTCTGAAATCCACTTCCAAAGCCTTGCCCCAGCGGCGCCGGCAACTGCCGACTATCCACGAGTGGAGCAGGACGGGCAGGACCAGATCAAGGATGAGCTGGAATGAGGCAGGTGTTCTCCATCGTTCTGGCGGCGGCTGCTTTTGCAGCCACCGCTGCCGGCGCGCAGCAGGTTGAACCTGATGCGCTGCGCAGGAGCCAGGCGCAGCAGTCCCAGCAGGTCGGCACCGTCATCCATTCCTCGCAGATCGACCGGTCGCAGTGGGCCTCGCTCACCGAGGCTGATTGGGAGCGATACGACGAAATCATGAAGGGGCCGCGCCGATTCTGGTCGCCGGGCGTGGACCCGCTCACTGTGTTGGGCGCCGAAGCGCGGTCAGATGCAGAGCGCATGCGCTACGCGGAAATGCTTGTGGAGCAAGAGCGTGATCGCGCTGAAAAGGAACTCGCCTTCACCCGCGCCTACGGTGATGCGTGGATCCGTATGTACGGCGATGAAAAGCTGCTGGATCCGGTGCGCCTGGGCATCGAGCAGGTCATCCCCTTCGACATGACTGATCGCATCGCGATCTTCATGGACACCACGTGCGTTGCCTGCACCAACATCATCCAGCAGGTACTGCCACACCTCCAGCGGGCACCCTGGCCCGGACTGGATATCTACTTTGCCGACAAGGAAGAAGAGCGCATCCAGAGGTGGACCGCTGCTGCCGGGATCCCCTACGACATGGTGGAGTCCGGTCGCGTCACCATCAACTTCGAGGAAGGGATCCTCGCGCAGCTCCAGGGCACCGACATGCCCAGCTATCCGGTTGCCTATCGCCGCCGAGGGGACAGCTTCTCGCCGGTTGAAATGAGCTACCTGCTGCGGGCTGATCTCTACACCACGCACGACGCGGCGCCCGCTACGGGTACTGCTGGTGGCGGTTTTCTCGATCGCATCAGGAGCCTGATCCCATGATCAGGCCAGTCCTTCATGCAGCTTGTGCAGTGGTGTTCGCACTGCCTGTTGCAGGCGCGTCCATGGCCAAGGAGGCGATTCCGCCTGCCTACGTCAGCATCGCTGACGAACACGGCGTGCCGGCGAACCTGCTGTATGCCATTGCGAAAACCGAATCCAATGCAGGGTTCTCCGGCAAGCCGTGGCCATGGACCCTCAACGTCCGTGGCGCGCCGCTGTACTTCCAGACGCGCAAGCACGCGGTCGACTATCTGGAACAGGAGATTGCGGCCGGCGAGGATCGCATCGCCATCGGCTTGATGCAGATCTACTGGCGCTACCACGGCGATGCCATCGGCTCACCCGATCTGGCCATCGACCCCGTTTTCAACGTGACCTATGGCGCCTCGTTCCTTCGCTCGCTCTTTGAGCGTCACGGCGATTGGGCCGTGGCCACCGCCTGCTATCACCACTGCGACAGGAAGAAGCCGGGCTTGGGCGATGACTACGCCCAGCTGGTTGCCAATCGTCTCGGGAGGATCCAGCCGTGATCGCCCGCATCCTCATTTCCGCTTTGATCGGCGGCAGCACGCTCGTCGTGGTCATGGACGCCTCTACGGCTACTACGCTGCCGCCGATCACCCATCTTCAAGTGATCCACGATACCGGTGAAGGAATCCCGGTACACGCCTTTGTGGGGCCGGCGCTCAAGCGCCTGGAGGAATCCAATGCACAGGCTCGCCGGACGGAGCCTGTGACCGAGCCGCCGCCGTTGGAGCAAATGCTGAAGCTGCCGCTCGTATCCCGGATGACGCCGGGACAGCAGCCGCATATCGCGCTGCCTGAGCAAACCGCAAAAGCCATGACCCAAGGCATGTTCGTGGTCGGCGCCGACGAAGCCTCACAAGCATGGTTGGTCCAGAACGAAGAATGGCTGTTCCAGCGCAACTCCGTGGGCTACCTGGTCCAGGCAGAAACGCTCCTGGACGTGGATCGGATGCTCGAAGCCGCAGGCCGGCTTCCGCTCACGGTCCTGAACCTGGATGCATTGGTGCAAGAACTCAGGTTGGTCCACTACCCCGCTGCCCTCACGGCGCAGGGAATCAGCTTCAACACCAGTGACCTGGAGCCGCGCAAATGAATGCCGATCACGACGCCATCCGTCGCATGCATCTGCTCGGAGAAGCCATCGGCCCGCACGCCGGCATCGCACACGGTTGGGCCGAGTATGTCTGGTCCATCCTCAACGCCGTTGGCTGCGCGATGGTCCATCTGGAAGAGCCCATCGAGCATGACCGATTGTGCCAGTACGTGGACAACCCGGATCCGCTGATCAAGCGGTATGCGAACAAGCTCATCCATTCGGCACTCGATGACGGACTGATCCAGTTGCCCGAAGACTGGCCGCTCATCATGCGAAAGCTGCTGTGTAACCCGATGCCGGGCCACAAGCACGATCCCTGGATGTGGAAGCGCGATGCCGAAGCCTGCTGGCTGGTGCTGCTGGTGACCGGCGAGCTGCGCGACGTGTTCCCAGACGCCACGCGCAATCTGGTCGCACGCACCAGCGGTGCGTCGCTGTTCGGTCACTACATGCTCGGGCGCGGCTGGTCCAACTTGCCGGCCAATCGCTCGCCGGAGTTCGTGGCTGAAAGCGCATTGGAGTGGGTCAACTGCACCAATGCGCACCAGCGTGGAGCGCAAGCGGCATGAGTACCGGTCCGCTGGAAGCCCTGTTGCGCCCCCCGGTCGAGATGTATTCCTCGATCGTGGCGGCGTCGGCTGCCAGCTTCATGCTGATCGCCCCCGAGCGCCTGATGATGGTGCCCACCGTGGCCTACGGTGGCGCAGCCGTCATCGGCGGACTGGCGCTGTCGCGCCTGCGTGATGCACACCGGATCCGCAAGTATCAGCGCGGCCTGCGAAAGCTCCCCTACTGGTCACTGGCGCCTGACCAGATCCCGGTGTCTGATCGCTATCTCTTTCTGGGCAATGGCTTTCGCTGGACCGGCACCCATACGCAGCGCCTGTACGACGCGATGCTGCCGGACAACCTCAAATACTCGGAGCCTTCCAGGCTCTACCAGCGCGCTCGCGATTTTGAGGTGAAGCATGAGCGCAACCCCATGGCAAAGGGACTCATCAAAGCCTTGCAGGCTCAGCGCTGGGCCATGCTGCCGAACCCGGTGGCGCCCCTGCCCGATATCGGCGGCACGCCAGCTATCCACGGCGTGGGCCTGCTGGAGGGCGAGGCGCCGGTTCACCAGGCCCTGGGCGAGCGAGTTGCGCACACCATCGTGATCGGCACCACTCGCGTGGGCAAAACCCGCATGGCCGAGGTGCTGATCAATCAGGACATCCGGCGCGGCGATTGCGTGATCGTGATCGACCCCAAGGGTGACGCCGAGCTGCTCAGAAGCTGCTACGTCGCTGCCGTGCTGGCTGGACGTGCCAAGGACTTCCACATGATGCACCTGGGGTTCCCTGAGCACTCGGTGCGATACAACCCCATTGGCGACTATGCCCGCATCACCGAAGTCGCCACCCGCGTGGCGCGCCAACTCCCCGGTGAAGGCCAGTCAGCCACGTTCCGCGAGTTCGTATGGGGTTACGTCAACGGCATCGCCAAGGCCATGGACTACCTGGGCATGCGGGCGACCTACAAGTCGCTGGAAACCTACGCGATCAACATCGACCCGCTGGTGGCTCAGTATGCCGAAGCCGTCATTGTCGATGCGCAGGAAAAGAAACTCATCAATCTGCCGCCCGAATGGCGAGAGCAGCTGAAAGAGTTTGCCCATGCGCGTACCGACGATGGCAAAGCGTTCCTGATGAAGGTGTCGCGGGCGCAGCAGGAGCGCAACCGCTACACCGTGGCGCTGGCGAAGATGGCGATGGGCGAGTCGGACATCTACATCTTCCGGGGCTTGAAGAACCTGATTTCAGGAACGGCAGGCGAAGCCCTGTTCGGGCTGTTTGAATATGACCCGTCTTACTACAGCAAGCTCACCGCCTCGCTGTTGCCCTTCCTCGCAAAACTCACCACCGGCAAAGTGGCCGAAATCCTGGCGCCGGACTATTCCGATGCCAGCGACACCCGTCCGGTACTGGATTGGCTGAGCTTCATCCGTCAGAACGGCATCATCTACATCGGCCTGGATGCCCTGTCAGATCCGGACGTGGCAGCCGTGGTCGGCTCCACCATGTTCAGCGATCTGGTGTCCACCCTGGGCCGGGTCTACAAGCACGGCTACCACGAAGGGCTGCCGGATAACGGCAAGCCTATCCAGCGTTTCATCCGCCTGCATGCCGATGAGTTCTCGGATCTGATCCGTGAAGACTTCATTCCACTGCTGAACAAGGGTGGTGGCGCCGGCTCCGTGGACAAGGGTGGCTTCTCTGCCACCGTCTACACGCAAACGCTGTCGGACATCGTGGCAAGGCTGGGGGATGTGAACAAGGCGGGCCAGACCCTGGGCAACCTCAACACGGTGGTCATGCTGCGCGTCAAGGAGCCGAAGACGGCGGAGTACCTGACCGAACAGCTGCCGAAAGTCACTGTCAAAACCACGATGCTGGTGTCCGGGTCGCAAGACAATCCGGACGGCGATTCGGACGTGACGTTCCGCTCCGGTCAGGAGCTGCGTATCACCAGCACCGAAGTGCCGATGGTGTCGGTGGATTCGCTGATCAATCTGCCCAAGGGGCAGGCGTTCGTCCTGA